>JAGQQQ010000310.1 GCA_020426125.1 Planctomycetaceae bacterium | reverse complement strand
CGCCGCCCGGCAACAGGGTCCGGGCGGCGTACTGATGAGGACGGCACATTAGAAGCTGGCTTGTTCAACTTCCCGGCGAGAGCCGAAGTAGTTGTCGATCTCGGACGCGATGTCCTCAACCGATTCTTCCTGATCCACTTCGACGGGAATCAGACCGTTCAGATCCCCTTCACTGGCGAGGACGGCGTCCTCCACATCGAGTCGCTTTTCAATCGAAGTGATCAGCGTCTTCACGCGAGTCAGTTGGGAATCGTCGACTTCCAGACCATTTATCTGCTTTCGGGCATTGATCGTCTGAAGCCGGGCTTCCATCCGTTCGATCTGGGCTTCCAGAGTCTTTTTCTGGGTCAGCATCTCTTCGAGCGTGGAACGGCTGGCCTGCAACGCTTGTTGCTTGGCAGCGAGGACGGACTTTTCTTCTTTCAAAGTGTCCTCGGCGATCTTAAACCGGTTGAACCGCTCCGCGAGATCCTTCTCGACTTCCCCTTGCGTGTAGCGGTGGCCAGCGTAGACGAATTGGGAATCCCCAGTCTTCAGGTCGGCGCTCATCGCGAGGATGGCTTCTTCCTGGGCTTCCAGCTTGGATTCCCGCTTGGCGATGGATTCCTGAAGATGGGCGACTTCGACCTGCTCTTCCGCGATCAGGTGCATCGCTTTTCGAACTTCAGGAATCAGTTGATCCACTTCCTGCCGAGCGCGTTCGATTTCGAACTCGACGGGAACTTCGCTGCGAATCCGATCGCGGGCGGTGGTGTAGCCGGTGCGAGCATAGCTGAAAACGTCCTTCCCCAGGACCATTCCCCCGATCGCAGCGACGGCCATTGTGCCGAAAGCAACTTTCTTAATCATTGTCTCTCTCCTCATTTCTCCCGATCAGCGACGAGCCATCGGAACGTGTTGGGTGGTTGCATCCCCGCATTCCTGCGGTCCGAACTCCCCGCTTTCTCCGGGGTGACGTCCTATCTGGGGAGTTATTCGTCTCAGCGGGAGAAATCTTGGAAGAGAACGAGGAAATTCCCCGAAAAAGCTGCCGGAAGCGCGTAAGAACTTTTCTGATAACATGTTATGGATATTTCCACCTCCAGCAAAGTCGCACACTTTTGGGCGGATGCTTCAATGCGCAAGTCGGACTCTCGGAGCCTCGCGACTTCTCGCCGCTGTCCTCAACTGATCGCCGGAACGTAGTTGCTCACTAAGGTCAACTTCGCCAGAACGTGGATTCCTGTGGGGAGTGATAGGCGAATTCCAGATGGGGTGTCTTTTCGGCGGTTCCGTTCTTCAGCGAATGCAGACACGCCTCGACGAGGCCGCTGGTGAGCAGCGTTCGTTCGACGGGATAGGGGGCTTCCCCGGTCAAGAACATCTGTTCGACGTTGTTCATCAATGCCGCTGAGTAAACGACATTCGGCGTGGGCGGCAGATGGAACAGCGTGGAGATCGGCCGTTCTTCCCCTTTCAACTGCGCTGCGAAGGTGAAGTCTTGAACGAGGCCGTTGAGCAACAACATGTGTCCAACGGTGCCGTCTTGATATTGCAGACGGTAGTAAATCGGGTCCGGCAACCATTCCCGCATCTGTTCATTCGTCGGATAGCGATGACTATACGTTTCCGGTTGAGCGAGCGTGTGACTTCGAGAGAGACAGGCTTCCAGGAGTGAAGGAGACCAACCGCCTCCGGGCAACGTGCCGTTTTCAAGGGCCTGCCACACGTCAGGGCCACGCACCGCGTGGACGCTGGCAACACCCGTCTCACCCCCTTTTCGACGCTCCAGCATGCATTGCAGAGTTTCCAAGGCATGGAAGTCGTAGATATCGGTCGGGCCGAAGGCGACGACCATCGCTTCGGAGACGTCCGCACCCCAGGGGAGATCGATCGCCGGCATCCGCCACGTGACCGGCAGAGACGACCCTGCGAGAAAGGGAAACTGCAACTCTTTGGAGGTTTCGACCATTTCCTTCGCCCAGTCGAATTTCCAGGACAGATGTTTGTCGTTGAAGACAGGGACCGCCCGGCCGTCTTGGCGAAACACGTCGGCAATCTGCGAGAAGAGTTCATACCGGGGATACTGCTTCTGGCCGAAGTCATTGACCGGATAGTCCCCGTGCTCTCCGATCAACAGGACTGCATCGACATCGAGTGACTTCCCTCCGCAGCGCAGGGCCTCCGCGACGGTCGGATAGACAGTAAAGCCGTACCGGTCGGCGCGATTCTGGCTAAGGTCACCCTCGGGACGCTGGTCGACATAGGCCGAGACGACTTCGATGTTCGGGTGATGCCATTGTCCTTGCAGGGGATAGCCGTGTAGGAATCGTTCAGCCATGTGCCAGGAATGGCTCGTGTAGTTCCAGAGCGTGGTGACGACAGCCAGCCGCCGGGGCCGGGATGGCTTCGACTGGGCAACGGCCCAAGGCCCAATCAAGAAGGTCGCGGCGGACGAGGCGAGAAACTGTCGACGGTCCATCATGGCGGGACTCCTGGAAGAAGCGGATCGCATCTTCAAAGTATGGCTCTGCTGGCAGAATGATGGAACCGTTGCCGCAAAAATGAGCGAATTTACGAGAACTTCGCGGGCACGGGGCTCACACAAATCCTCACTCAGAGTTGCCCGACTCCTTCGTGGGGTTTGCATACTCAAAGAAATGGTCCCAGCGATCGTCCAGAATCCATTTCACGGTTTCCATCGGCGACGCCCGGAGGAATCCAGATTCATCAATCGTTAAGACCGACTGCGAAACGCCCGCCGAATCGGTGGCATCGAGCTTTGTCAGATATCGAATCGGGCCGTCGATATCGAAGTCGATCACCGTGCCGAATTCTCGCTTCATCCAGGCTTCAATCTCGGCGTCCAGTTGCTCGCGTGTGAACGTTTCCGTGGAGTGTTTGAGGAGATGGTACAGAACGAGAATCATCTCCTTGGTTTCTTCTTCCTCCGCCGATTCAATCAGCCTCGCGAAGACGGACCGGTTGGTGGCCAGATTGCGGAAGAACAGTTGCTCGCCGACGTCTTTCAGGAATTGGAGATACTTGTTCCGATAACTGCTCCATTGCTTAAACGCCAGCCCCCCCAAGGCAGCCACAAGGGCGATCGTGGCTGTGAGAACCGGCATGAACCCGGTGACCTTCTCTTGATCGACCCCCAGTCTCTCGGCCCACGCGGGACCTCCGATCAGGAACAAGATGACCGCTGTGATAATGAGAAGTTGAGGAAGAGCCTTGAAGAGAACGCCAATTGCAGCCGCCACAGCCGGAACGGCAAACAGGATCGTTTGCCGAAGGTTCATGCTGATTCGCACATTTGGAAACAGCAGTTCTATGTCGTACTTGGGGACATCCTTGTAGTAGTAGGCATAGATCGCTCCTGGTTGGAACTTACTGTTCTTGCGCTGCTGCCGCTTCTTCGGGGAGGACTCGAAGTATTCGTCTCCTTTGAATTTCAGCATCAGAATGACCCGCTCAAAAACGTCCACATCGACCTCGCGGAGGCGAAACCATTTGGTCACGGTGGTCGGCTTGACAACGTCGCCCCGTGCGAAGCAGACAACCCGGTCGAAGTCTTCAAGATCCACATGCGTGGACAAGTCGATGAGCGTCACCTTCTCGAAGGCCGCTTCGATCTGCTCATTCGTCACTTCGAAGAAGTTGGCTCGCTCGGCGAGAGTCCGCATCAGTTGGGTGACTTCTTCCTCGTGCTTGGCGAGCGATTCCGGCCAGTTCAGAATGCGGGTATCTCGATCGGGATCGAACCACGTATAGTGCTCGCGGACCGCATCTCCAAACTGGCGAAAGTCGAAATGCAAGTAGGCGGTCAAGATCTCACAAAGTTCTCGAAACGGCTGATGCTGGTCAGCGGGCAGACCCCCATCGTGGAGACACATCTCAATGACATCCTGTCGGCGAAACGGAATGAAATGTTCCGCCGATGTTGTCTCGGATGTCGGTTGATCGTCTGCGACCAAGGGACGGGCTTCCTGAGCGTGTGATTCATTCATGCCGTTCCCTCCCGATAGTCTCTCCAGTTCTCAGGCATGGTCTATTCATGATCGAGGCGGAATGAAAATCCCTATTCCCGCGGTCCGCCTCGATGGAGCCAACCGCGTTTGGGAATGTTGTGTGCCAACGCACTGGAGCTACCCCTCACTCAAGTCGTCCGCTTCGTCTTCCTCCGGATTCAAGACATCGGCTGGGTAGCGCTCCGCCTGATAGACGACCCCGGCCGCATCCTGATAGCGATCTTCATCCGCGAAGACATGGACGATCTCGGAAGTGCCGGGATGGTTGGCACGCCGGTGCATCGCCAACGCTCGCTGTCCCGCGTCCTCCTCATCAACCGCCAGCACCCCCCAACGGATCACATAGTCCGACCACTCCACCTCATCGGGCGTGCTGTCCGGCAACTCGCCAAACGGTCGTCCCAGATCCTGTTTGGTGAAGACGTGAAACAATCCGACATCGGCGATCTCGCCCGGCTGACGGATCCGTTCGAACAGTTCCTCGGGAGCGAAGGCCGTCCCCAGGAGCCGGTTCTCCCAAATGGTCGCCACTTCGCTGTCGGGACACTTTTCGTAGAGCAGCTCAAGTAGGCGATGGGCATCCCGTCCGAATTGTCCCGGGGGATAGTATTCGGCGGTGGACATGGGCGTCGTGATCAACGGACCACGGATCAACTGTTCCGCTTCAACGAATCGGTCCGTCGCGAGGAAGATGTTGGCCTGCATCAGATCGAGATGGAGCCGTTCCTCTCCCGCGATCTCCGCTTCCGCTTCCAGTTCCTGAAACGCATCCTCCTCTCGTCCGGCCCAGTGCAAGGCAACCGCCCGCAGATAGGCCAGCTTCGGGAGCGGTTGCTCCAGTTCCTTGCGGATGTCGTCCGTATACGTGAGAACGGCGTCGAAGTGTCGCAGTTCGTCGGCAATCTCGGCGGCTCGCCACATAACACGCAGGTCGTCAGCCCCGCGACGCAATGACAGGTCCAGCACATGTAGCGCGTCACGAGGACGGCCGGTCATGTAATAGATTTGCGCCAAGCCGAACGCGATCTCCCCGTTCTTGCGGTCCAGACGAAATCCTCGTGAGTAGCATCGTTCCGCGGAGTCGAGATCGTTCTTGGAGATGTAGTAATCGCCGGCACGTTGAAAGTTTCTCGCCCGATGCCCGGCCAGTCTGAGTGACTTTTCAAACAGCTCCCCGATCTCCTCATCGCTGACCTGCTGATCAATCCCCTCCGCCTCGGCGTCTCGGAGATAGAATCCCAACGTCGCGACGACACTGAGTAAGGTTCCTTCCTCGGGGAAGAGTTTCATGAGAGAGTCGGCCCATCGCCAAAGTTCGCTCGCTCGGCTGGGGTCAAGTAGTCCCAGGTTGACCAGATGGACCAACATCGCCGCATCCTGCCAGTCGGTGACTCTCGATGCGTCATACGCAAGGATTTCATCGAGCTTGGGCAGCAGTTGTTCATCCTGCTCGACCATCGCGTTTCGGAACCGTTCCTGGAATCCGGTCAGGTCCTCCTTCAACGGCGTGTCGGGCGTCTCTTCATCGATCTGGGACGGCCCGCTCTCCTCGCTGTCATCGAGGTCCACCTCCGGAGCTTCCGCCGACATCAATGATTCGACTTGACGTTCGGTGGGGGGATCACTGCGCAACTCGGCCAACGCTGCGATCGGTGTCGGCGGGATGTCGAAATCGAGCAATCGTTCAGCGCGACGAACTGTCAGCCAGTCATTCGACATGCGAGCTTGGTCGAGTAGCTCGCGACCGAGCCGCTCGGCCTGTTTGTCATTTCCCTGCATCCGAACGACGGCCATGAGACGCAGCCGAGTTTCAAACCAATACGAGTACTGTCGGTCCCGTCGCAACCGCTGATCCCATTCCACAAGGATCTTCTGAGCGCTCTCTAGCTCTCCATTCACCGTCGCTTCCAGAGCAGCGTTCAAATCCAGCAGTCGATGGATATATGGCCATTCTTCTCGTGTCGGCAGTTCATTGACCGCTTGCTGAAGTTCTTCAGGAATCGGCTGCTGGAGCAGCAACAGGTTGGTGATCCGGTCAATGGCCGTTAGTCGGCACGCTTCCTCGTTTTTGCCCTCGGCCGCATTCATGGCCAATTCCCGCGCTTTGGTCCATTGCAGGTCGGCCAGGCCGAGTTGGCCTTCGAGCATCGACATCCGGGCGAGTTTGGACATCGCCTGAAAGCGATGGTCTCCCCGTTCCGGCCATTCCCCCTCGAAGCTGAGAATGTGGTTGCACTGGTACCGGGCCATTTCGAAGTCATCGGCCGCCATGTAGACGTCGATGGAGTACTCCTTGAAACAGTTCTGGCACAGCAACTTGCCGACATTGCGGCAGACCTGGAGTCCTTCGCTGATGCACTGCTGCATTCCGGGGGAGTTGTAGCCATTGAGCAGTCCGGTCGCTTCCGCGAGATGTTCGAAAACACAGGGGGTCATCCAGTAGGTCGTCGCGAAGTAGCCTTCCTCCGGCAGGTCCGGCTGGATCTCGCGAGCGGCTTCCTCTTCCTGGAGCAACGGAATCAACTCGATCGCATGTTCCCGCATCTCCTCAATCTGCAACACGTTCTCCGCTTCGATCATCTGAAAGAAGAGGGCATGCAGATACGGCAGAATGCGCTGCTCCGATTTGGCTCGCCGGCGGAGTTCATCAAACAACCGCTTGGAAGCGGTGTGCTGGCTCTGAACGGACAACATCCGCGCCCGATCTTCGAGATCGTACAGCTCATCATCAATATCTGGAGACTGGCTCATTGGCGTTGTCCTGGTGAATGTGCTTGAAATGTCTGTGTGTGAAGAAGGAATGCGATGGAGAGATTGAGGAAACCGTCACGAGAAATCGGGGGCAGTTTGGGCTGACCTGCACACTCCTTCGAGGGCATCCTACACTGTTCGTTTGCGGGAACGGTAGCAACTCTCCATCGCAGATGGAGATGGACTCAAAACAAACATCAACGGGGCAACAATGCGAGGTGACATTGTTTAATGGAAGAGAAGTCGGGAGGCCACTCCCATTTCCCGTGGCGTTTCCATACGGCGGCTCCTGCGTGGCCTCTTTGGACCTGTCACGACAACAGGCTGCGGCCACATTGGGATTGGCATTGAACACGGATACCGTCGATCCCACTCCATTGGCCGACCCACGAGCAAATGAGCCGCCCGGTGTTGGATCCGGCAGTTGGCGGCGAACAGCCAATGTCAGTTTGAGTGCCGTCCGGTTCTTAACTGATCAAAGCAAACTCGCTGGCTTCCGCGTCATCTGGGCAAGTTTCCCGGCGAGCCAGTGGTCGACGGGATGCCCCGGTTTGCCCTACAATTCTGCGGAGGATGTCTCCCGGGGGTTTCGAGGGACATCGATTGCGAATGTTGGCATGTCGGAGCAGGGGAATTCCCATGGCAGGTGATGAGAATAAATGGGCCGGTGAATGGTATCGCCGCGGCGTTGATGCCATGAACAAACAGAACTGGGATCTGGCGGTCGAGAGCTTCGCTTCCTGCGTGAAGTTCGTCCCTACGAATGTCGTCTATCGCCAATTGCTGCGGAACTGTACCAAGAAGAAATACGGGGACAACGGCAAAGGGGCTGGCACGCTCGCCAAAACCAAGCTGATGGGGATCCGGAGCCGCGTCAAAAAGGCCAAAGCCGCCGAGGATTGGGCTGAAGTCTGCAAAGCCGCCGAAGAAGGGCTGTATCTCAACCCCTGGGAAACTCAACTGCATGTCGAACTGGCCGAGGCGTCGATTAAGCAGGAATTGGACGACATCGCGCAGTTCGCTTATCTCGAAGCCTGTACGTCCGACAAGACCAACAAAGACCTTTGGGTGACCTATGCGAATTTCTTGAAGGACCATCATAAATACGATGAGGCGGAAAAGGCGGCGGCCATCGCTCAGAAACTCGATCCCAAGGATCTCGATATCGGTCGATTGATCACCAAAATTCACACTGAGAAGACCACCTACAAAGGCCGCTACGAGGATGCGGAGTCCACGCGGGATGTCCTCTTCGGAGCGAACGCCGCTGCTTCCCAGGGACGACGTGGAGAAGCGATGGCCCCGGGCCAGTCGGTCGAAAACGATCTGCGTCATGCGATCCGTCGCGAGCCGGATAAGGTCGAGAACTATCTCAAGCTCGCCGCTCACCTGAAGAGCACCAAGAAGTTCCAGGATTCCTACGACACGATGCTGAAGGCGGTCGAGCTTTCCGGGAATGACCCCAGCGTCCGGGAACAGGCTGAGGATGCGGAAATGTTGGTGATGAAGGAGAAACTCGACATCGCCCGTGACCAGGCGAACAAGTCGGAGAACCCCGAGGACCGCAAACAGACGGCCGTGTTGGCGAATGAGATGCGTGACAGAAGGATCGAGATTCTCAATGCACGCGTCGAGCGCTACCCTTCGAATATGAACATCAAGCTTGATTTGGCCCAGCTATTAATGCAGCTCCAGCAATGGTCGAAAGCGATTCCCTTGCTGCAAAAGTCGGCTCAGGATCCTCGGCTGAAAACGAAAGCCCTCGTCAATCTCGGCAAGTGCTTCTTGTATGACAAGAAACTGCCGTTGGCTCGGGGCCAATTTGAACGGGCCATGCCCGATTTGAACGTCGACAACGAGCCGGAAACTTACAAAGAGTGCTTCTACCTGGCAGCGCGGGTCTGTGAAGAACTGAAGGATTTCCCCGCCGCGGAGAAGTATTACGGCGAAGTCCTCGTCCAGGATTATGACTACAAAGACGCCGTCAAACGGCACGAAGCCCTCCAGGGTCAGAGTGGCTAATGCAGTCTGCTCAACCGCATGCCCGCGATGAGCGTCTTTCCCAGCAACGCCAATCCACGAGACAGAACGCAAAGATTGTTCTGTGATTTACTCGAAGAGCCGTTTCCGTTGAAATCCCGACCTGTTTTCCCCTGCGAGTGCCATGTCCGCCGTTAAGAAATTTCGCCGTGAAGATCTCAAAGCCGGGGAGAACCTCTGCGACTACTGCACGGCCAAGTGCTGCCGTTATTTCGCATTCCCCATCGATCAGCCGAAGAAGTACGAAGACTTCGACCACCTGCGCTGGTTCATGCTGCACGGCCGCGTGGCCGTGTTTGTGGAAGAGGGAACCTGGTATCTGATGGTCTACGCCGACTGCAAACATCTGATGGAGGACCATCGCTGCGGCATCTATCATGACCGACCGAAAATCTGCCGGGGCTATTCGACGGACAATTGCGAATACGAAGACGATGCCGTCTACGACATGTTTTTCGAGACGCCTGAGCAGATGTGGGAGTATGCCCAAGCCGTATTGCCGCCAACCCGAAAGCGGAAGTTTTCAACGAAGCCCGTTCCCGCGAAAGATGTCAAACTTCCCGTATTGGCGTAAGTCGTCCCCAAGTGAAATTCTGGAGAAGCGACATCTTTGGAGTGCGGCGACGAGTCGCCGCTTTCCTTTTGTCTCGGCTTCCATATCGTCGAAATTCCCCGCGATGTGAAATTCGCGACAATGGATTTGCCAAGCATCGTCGCGAACTTGGATTCGAAGTTGATGTCCGTCTCCCTGTCCAATTCCTTTCGTCCATTGTTGAATGCCCGTGTCCGCTGAACTGATCAAGCCGCAAACGCTCAAAGGATTTCGCGACTACCTTCCTGATGCCATGCTGGCTCGCGAACATCTGATGGACATCGCCCGTCGCGTGTATCGCAGCTATGGCTTTGCTCCGATCGACACCCCCGCGCTGGAGTACAGCCGCATCCTGCTGGGCAAGGGGAGCGATGAGACAGACAAGCAATTGTTCCGATTTCAGGATCAGGGCGATCGCGATGTCGCAATGCGATTTGATTTGACGGTCCCCTTCGCTCGGTTCGCGGCGCAGCACATTGGGGCGTTAGGAACGCCGTTCAAGCGGTATCACATTGGCACAGTCTGGCGTGCGGAGAATCCGCAAAAGGGTCGGTACCGCGAGTTCATTCAATGCGATTTTGACACCATCGGTACGGATGCCAACGCTTCGGACATCGAAACGTTGCTGGTGATTCACGATCTGATGGAGGCGATCGGCTTTTCGGAGTTCACGATTCGCATCAACCACCGGCAATTGCTCAACGGTCTCCTGGAGAAGTTGGGGCTTGCGGACAAGTCGGTGGGAGTCCTGCGTTCCCTCGACAAGCTTCCCAAGATTGGCCGGGACAAAGTCATCGCGGAGATGACGAGTGCCGTGGGAGTGTCGGAAGACAGTGCCGCTCAGGTGCTCAACTTCGCTTCGCTGACGGGAAGCCCGCAAGAGATCCTGGCAAAAGTGGAGTCACTCGTTGACGGCAACGAACGGGGACTCGACGGCATCGCCAAACTCCGCGAACTCTTTGGTGTTTGTCAGACGGCCGGTATCAAACCGGAACGAATCGCTTTGGATGTCTCGATCGCCCGTGGCCTTGATTACTACACGGGGACGATTTATGAGACCTTTCTCACCGAACTCCCCGGGATCGGCAGCGTCTGCTCCGGCGGACGCTACGACAACCTTGCGGGCCTGTTTACGAAGGAAAAACTTCCCGGCGTGGGGGCAAGCCTGGGACTGGATCGCCTGCTCGCCGCAATGGAAGAACTGGGCCTGATCCAAGGGGTCGGGAACATCGCGCATGTGTTCATCGCGATGTTCGATGAAACGCGGATGGGAGACTACATGCGGCTCGCTCGAACGCTGCGTCGTGCCGGGATCATGGCGGAGGTTTATCCCAGCGCCCGAAAGCTGCAAAAGCAGTTACAGTACGCGAACCGGAAACACTTCCGCGCGGCCGTGATCGCCGGTTCGAACGAATTCGAGCAGGGGATCTGGACCGTCAAGGATCTCGAAACCGGTGAACAACATGAAGTCCCTGATGGCGACGTCGCCGCGTTTCTCCATCGCACGATCAGTCGATAGAGTCATGAACTGATGGGCCCAAAAAGACAGCCCCGAGCCGTTCGCTCGGGGCTGACTGATTCTCCGACTCGTGAATTACTCCTTCGCCAATTCTTCTTCGATAGCGGCAATCACCTGCGGCTCATCGGGCTGAACGCCGGTGGCGAAGCGGTCGATAATTTGGCCGTCCCGTCCGATTAGGAACTTCTCAAAGTTCCAGCGGATTTTCCCCGCGTGCTTGGGATTGGTCTCTTCGGACGTCAGGTACTTGTAGAGCGGCGCGGCTTCTTCGCCGTTGACGTCGATCTTGGAGAACATGGGGAAAGTGACGCCGTAGTTGGCTTCGCAGAATTCTTGAATGTCTTCCGCACTGCCCGGTTCCTGTCGGCCAAACTGATTGCAAGGAAATCCAAGGACGACGAGACCTTTGTCTTTGTACTTTTCGTACAGAGACTGCAACGGAGCGTACTGCGGGGTCGCTCCGCATTTGCTGGCGACGTTGACCATCAGGACGACTTTGCCTTGGTACTCTTTCAGGTCGACAGGTTTGCCCGTCAGTGTTTTCATCTTGTGATTCAACACGGGGGGCGTCTCCGTCTCCTCGGACATTGCAGATCCTCCCAGTCCGATGAGCAGCGCCAAAGCCGCGCACAGAGTTGGTGCCATTCGCATAACATTCCTCCAGTCAGGGTGTCTCTCGGGTTTGCAGAAACAGGGCTTTCTTCTCCCCGGGAAGCGTAAAGTCAAACCCACAGGTTCGAAAGAACTCATCCGAGGACGTGATCACCATGATTTCAAAGATTCTCCGCTCCTTGGCCAGTTCAACGCAAGCCTGCGTCAACTTCTTGCCCACGCCGCGCCCCTGCACGGCTGGGGAGACGCACAGGGAACGAATCTCCGACAACTTCTTAGAATAGACCTCAAGCGCCGCGAAGCCCACAATTTGTCCCTCCATTTCCGCGACAAAGCCGGTCGATACGAGTTGCTCTAACTCATCCAGCGTTCTCGGCAGCACACGTCCCGCCTGGACAAACTGTTCGAGAAAGTCGAAGACGTCATCCGCGTCATCGTGAATGGCGGGGCGAACCGTGACAGCGGGCAGGTTGTCTGGGGGCGGGGGGGAAGTCGTCACAGAAGAAATTTCTATCGGAGATTCGGCGATGTCGAATGTTGTACTCATCCCAGGACCGAATCAACGTTCATCGAGTCGACTTCGATGGGCAATGGTTCGGAACGGCGTGAAATCCCAGAGAACCGACGAATGAAGATGTTCCAAGGGACGCACGATGCCAACGAAACGCTTCATTCTGGAGAATGTCTGAAAAAGGTCAACGGTGCCGCCCGCACTCCGGCGTGCCAACATCGACACCGTGGAAAGCGAACGGTTCGCCAAGTGGTGTCCTTGCAGGATGTCAGGGAAACCCGATAGGATAGGGGACAAGTGTTCAACGGCACCCTCTGGGCGGTCCCGATATGCTGGCCAAACTTCTCACCTATTCGCTATTCGGCATCGACGCCCGGCCCGTCGAGGCGGAGGTGGATATCTCGCCGGCAGCGATGCCGAAAACGATTCTCGTGGGGCTGGCGGAGGCGGCGGTAAAAGAGAGCGTTCATCGCATCGAACGGGCGCTTGTCAACAGCGGTTATACGCGACCGGTCGATCGCATCGTGGTGAATTTGTCCCCGGCAGATTTTCCGAAAGAGGCCCCCTCGTTCGACCTGCCGATCGCCTTGGGGATTCTCGCGGCCAGCGGACAATTGCATTCGGAACGGTTCGAGATGTACTCGGGTGTGGGGGAGATGGCGCTTGATGGATCGGTCCGCCCGGTGAAGGGCGTCCTCTCGATGGCTCTGCAGGCGCGGCACGATGGACGGCAGGGATTGGTCGTCCCCGTGGCGAATGCCCGTGAGGCGGCGGTGGTCGAGGGAATTGACATTATTCCCGTCGGCAGTTTGACCGAGGCCGTCGGCTTTTTCAGTGGAATGCTCGACATCGACCCGGTCCCGTTTAGCTGGGATCAGGCAGTCAAAGATTATGGGAAATACCACATCGACTATTCCGATGTGAAAGGTCAGGAGATGGCCAAACGGGCTGTCACCGTAGCAGCGAGTGGCCGGCATCATCTTCTGATGATCGGTTCACCAGGAACAGGCAAAACGTTACTGGCGCAGCGACTGGCGACGGTGCTTCCCGACCTCTCACCCGAGGAGAGTCTCGAGACGACTCGAATTTACAGTGCGGTCGGCCAGTTGGAAGAGGGGCATTCGCTCAAGCTGACTCGACCGTTTCGTCCGCCGCACCACACGATCTCCGAAGCAGGTCTCGTCGGCGGGGGAAGCACGCCCCGACCGGGGGAGATCAGTCTCGCCCACAACGGGATCCTGTTTCTCGACGAACTTCCGGAGTTCAACCGGCGAACGTTGGAGGTGATGCGGCAACCGTTGGAAGAAAATCGCGTCACCATTTCCCGGGCGATCGGAAGCATGACCTTTCCCGCGAATCTCATGCTCGTCGCGGCGATGAATCCTTGCCCCTGCGGGTATCGGGGGGATCCGAAGCGGCAGTGCAATTGCAATCCGATGCAGATCGAGCGTTACCTCGCGAAGATCTCCGGCCCGCTGCTGGATCGCATTGATATCCACATTGAGGTTCCGCCGGTGCCGTTTCGGGAGCTCTCCGATAAGCGTCCCGGAACGGACAGCCGCACGATTCGCGAACAGGTGATCAAAGCCCGCGATGTTCAGCACGATCGATTTCGCGGCCAACCGACTTCCCTGAACGGGATGATGTCGCCCCGTCAAATTCGCAAGTATTGCACGCTTGGTCCGGAAGCGGAGTCTTTGTTGAAAGTCGCGATGGAAGAAATGGGCCTCTCCGCGAGAGCCCATGATAAGATCTTACGAGTCGGGCGGACGATTGCCGATCTGGATGACTCCGAGAAAATCGAGGCCCACCATCTGACCGAAGCGATCAACTACCGTGCGCTCGATCGATCACATTGGTCTGCGTAGAGGATCCGCTTGTGAGCATTCCGGTTCGCTGTGTGCTACTTGGAGCGAGCAATGTGACGATAGGGTTCCCGCTGATTATGGAAGCCTTACGGAAAGTGCTCCCCGACGGTTCGGAAGTCTTCGCGGCACATGGCCATGGCCGCTCTTACCTCCGTTGGAGTTCGGTCCTCCATCGCAGCCTGCCCGGCATTGTCGAATGCCAGCTTTGGGAGGATTTGGACAACCGTCCGGCAGCGGAAAAGACGGTCGCACTGATCACCGATGTTGGCAATGACATTCTCTATGGAGAGTCATCGGAACCACTTCTCGCAAGCGTTCGGGAATGCCTTCGACGTCTTCAAAGACACGAGGCGAAGACGGTCTGTGTGCGACTGCCAATTTCCCGAGTCTCCAGACTGACGGCTCGGTCGTATTGGATCGTCAAAAATCTGTTCTTTCCCGGTCCCACGCGACCCTGGTCCGATGTGTTGGACACGGCGAAGTCGGTCGATGCGGGGCTGCTGCGGTTGTCCGCTGAGTTTCAGGCGGCCACGGTCGAACCTCCCGCAGAGTGGTACGGACTCGATCCGATCCATATCCAGAAATCTCAACGCCCGGATGCGTGGCAACGGATCTTCGATCACTGGGGACTGGTCGAACGATGGCCGTTTGCACCGGTTCCCCAACACACATCAATTCGCTGGTGGCGACTCCGACCTCACGAACGGAGGATCTTTCGAACCTCGCAAGCACATCCCCAGCCAGTCCTCGCTCAACGAGAAGGTGTGTCCCTGTGGCTTTACTGACAAGATCGATCCGTGGTTGAAGGAACTCACCCCAGATTAAAATACGGTCCAGAGCACGGTGAGAATTCAGACACGGTGACGGACAATCCGCGTTGAAGACACAAGGGGCTGAAGCCCCCCGTTTGTCGATAACGTTTTTGAAGGTTTCTTGAATCCGCTCGCATACCCTCGGCTCGGCCGAATGGCTTTTCTCGCAGACCGCGATGTTCCTCGGGACATCGACACGATCTCGACTCGATCCGTGAAGCGGCTGTGCGGAACCACAAGGAACGAGAGAAAGAGATTTTGAAGCCTCAATGAAGCAGTCGCTGGGCCGTTCGAAACGGCGGTTGTCAGAACAGGAGAGTGTTTCTGAGTCCCTCACGGAGCGTGACCGCTGTCCCAAAGAGTTGTTGAAAGCCGTCTCCGTCCAAAACAGAGTATTCCACATCTCCTTCCCGTTTGTCTGCGAAAACCAGTTCGGTTTCCTTTCCGAAGAGCTGTGTCAAGTGTCGAGCAAGTTGGTATGTTGACGTTCCGAGCCCCGTTGCCACATTCAGAACGGGAGCGGAAATTCTCCCCTCGATTGCGCCGATGTTCGCTTGGACAACATCACTCACGTGAACGTAGTCACGAATGCAGCCTTCGTCGCCTGGATGTTTCCGGGCATAAATGGTCAATGGCTCCCCTTTTCGGATCTTTGCGAGGAAGATCGCGACGACTCCGGCCTCGGCATGGGAAGATTGCCGGGGGCCATAGACGTTGGCATATCGTAGGATATTCACAGGCAACCCGACCCATTGTTGAAAGTACCGAACATACGTCTCCGCAGCCAACTTCCCGATTCCATAAGGACTGATCGGTTGAGGTGTGAGTTCGATTCCGGCGCGAGATCCAGAAGGGATGTCACCATAGATTGCTCCGCCCGTGCTCGCGAAGAGGAACCGCGAGACGTTCGCAGCGACTGCGGCCTCCAGAAGGTTGATCGTCCCGAGCACGTTCGTTTGGGCATCCGCGGAACAATCGCGAACGCTCTCGACAACCGAGGATTGTGCGGCATGATGGGTGACGACATCCGGCTGAAACTCCCTGACCGCTTGGAAGACCGCGTCACGATCACAGATATCACACTCAAAAAACGCTACGCCGTCGAACAAATTGTTTCGAGAGCCAGATTGAAGGTTGTCGAGAACCGCCACTTCAACCTTCTTTCCGACCAGTGCCTCGACGAGATGGCTCCCGATAAATCCCGCTCCGCCTGTGACCAAGACGCGCATTTGTTCAGACCTCGTCGATCGGAAATGGAATAAGCGATTTTTCCACAGGGACGTAAGCCGTTCAACCAAAACAGCCACTTTTCCGCCGGGGAACGTTCTGCCGCCGATGGCTGCTTGGCGCGTTCGACGGACCAGTAGACCACGAACTCATGATCGATTTGTGCCACTCACGATCCCAGACCGGCAAGACCACCAGGAATCAGTGATCTTCCTTTGCGATCTCATTCGCGAGTATCAGCTGGATCCGGCGGCTGATGGCCCGATGGTTGAAGCAGGCATTCGACAGGTCGATTTTTCCCTTCGGGTCGATGAGAACTACCCACGGCGTGGAATGCATGCCAAACGACTCGATGAATGTCTGGTCGACCTTGGGGAGATAGGCGACTGGGAGATCGATCTGAGCTTCGGCGATGGCTGCGTGCAGGCTCTCCAGTGAATTCTGGGAACGATTCGTCCGATTCGCGCTGACTCCGAGAATTCGCACGCGATCATTGGTTTGGTATTCGTCTTGAAGTGCCCGCAGCGCGGGAATCGCGATTCCCTGGGACGCGCGGCAGCTCAATTGAAACCCGATCAGGCAGATGACCTTTTCCCTCATCGTGGGCAAGTCGAAATCCATCACGTCTCCATTGAGAATGGTCTCCGATTCAATCGCAACCGCGTCCCGGCCTTCCGCACTGGGAACTTCGCTGTCTCCCAGCGAAGTCAATTCATAATGGGAGACTTGCCCCGTTCCGGCTCCGTTGTCCTTCAAAAACTGAATGGGATCAAACCAGCCCTCAATGGTCGGAGTGTACCCCGCGATGTGCATCTCCTTCGATCTGGGCATCATCCCGCAGAGAAACCAGGATGGTAGTTCGTAATGGTCCTCTTTCTTCACTAGCCGAACTTCCCGCATGTCGCCGGGACGACCGACCTGGAATTTCAAGTCTCCGGGCAATTCCGAAGACAAACTCAGCTTCATCATGGCTTCGTCAACGGAAATCAACTTGGCAATCACCGGTTTGCCCCCAATGACAAATCCAAAGGCGTCCTGGCCCGGTTTCCCGATCTGTCCAGTTCTCATGCCAAAGTGCAAGTGCGGATCGTAGCCGCCATTGACCACGACACTCTTACGTCCAATCGAGCCGATCCTCTGCCCCGCAGTGACAATATCCCCGACCTGGACGAACCGTTCGTCTCCCAAATGGGCATAAAAAGAATTAAAGACCTGTTGATCCGGGGTCTTGTGCTCGATCAGAATGAAATTGCCGAAATCCATCGGCCCGCGCCCTGCCGCAAGTCGAATTCCCTGCTTCGCCAGTTCTTTGCGAATCGATGGCATCGACATTCGCACGACGCCGTTCGCCACCGCATACACGGGTTCTCCAGTTCGAAACCAGCCGATGTCGGCCGCTGTGTGGTAGAGAGGCACCCCCCCAATGTTGAAGAGCTGTCCATATCCGCCATTGGGATGCTGCTGGATCCGCTTCCCATGGACGATTCGAAAGGTCGTCGCCGCGTCGGCAAATGCCGTTTTTGTAGGCTGGCAAAATTCGGTAGCATAGGGACATTCGAGGATGAACCGGGACGGAATCCGAAACTCGCCATCTCCGCTAAGAAGCTGTGCGTTTCCGTCGCGGGCGATGCCCCCTGCCACAATCAAAATGGCAATCCGGACGAGCCCAAGTCGAAGACCTCGCATGTGATGTTTCCCCAATTCGTCAGCGCGAACACCCCAATCGGAAACGGGTTTCAATGAACGACTCAACCAGAATTTCGAACCCTTTCGAGATTTTCTCGGATCAGGCGGTTCGGTCTCTTCGAAGTTGAGAATGGAATCCATGGATTTCTGACGTGATTGACGATTCAGCCAGGACCTTGAATGATGAACGGGACACGAGATCGAATAATCGCCTACCAACACCGCACGAATGTCTTCTGATAGCTCCTCTGGATCAAATGATTCCGCCGCGTCGATCGCCGTCATCGGGGGAGGGATTACGGGACTCGCCTCCGCCCATCGTCTCATGGAACTGTCGCAGCACGACGGTCGATCGGTCTCCATTCAACTGCTGGAAGCCTCCGGTCGTCTTGGAGGAGTCTTTGGAACGGAG
Organism: Planctomycetaceae bacterium; assembly: GCA_020426125.1. Classification (GTDB taxonomy): domain Bacteria; phylum Planctomycetota; class Planctomycetia; order Planctomycetales; family Planctomycetaceae; genus HKST-UBA70. Next base: position 11,870 of record JAGQQQ010000310.1, on the reverse strand, counting down.
AGAATCGGCGAATATCTCATTGAAAGGGGCGCCGACTCTTTCATCACGAACAAGCCAGGGGCCATCCAGCTTTGTGAACGGCTAGGACTCTCGGAGCAGATCATTTCCACCAACGAGAAGTACCGTCGATCCCTGATCCTGCATCATGGCAAGCCTGTTCCGACTCCTGCCGGATTCAACCTGCTGGCCCCCAGTCAGATTTGGCCCATGGTCACCACTCCCCTGCTCTCCTGGCGGGGAAAACTGCGCGTCGCGAAGGAATACTTTCTGCCGGCCAATGCTCCCCCAGGAGATGAAAGCCTCGCGGACTTCGTCCGCCGCCGGTTTGGCCAGGAAGCCCTTGATCGCATCGTCCAGCCGATGGTCGGCGGCATCTACACCTCTGATCCGGAGAAACTGAGCCTGCGGGCCACTCTGCCTCGGTTTCCCGAAATGGAACGGGATCACGGCAGCGTCATCCGGGGACTCCGGAGATCCGCCGCCAATGCCTCCGAATCCGCCAGCGGCGCTCGGTATGGCCTGTTCGCCTCATTGCGTGACGGCATGTCGACGTTGCTCGACGCACTCGGGAAACAAATTCAAAAGTCCCATCAGTTGGAACTCGGCCAACGTGTCGATTCGGTCCACCAACTGGCCGATGGCACCTGGACCATTCAACTCTCAGACGGCACCCCGCGACCTGGGTTCGCTGCGGTGATTCTCGCTTTGCCCACCTATCGGGCAGCGAGTCTCCTTGAGCCGGTCTCGACCGAACTCGCGACGAGCCTCAACCAAATCGAGTACGCATCCAGTGCGATCGTCGTCACCGGACATTCCCTCGCCGACATCGAACACCCCCTGGATGCGTTCGGCTTGGTGATCCCGCACTGCGAGGGACGCCGAATCCTTGCGACTTCGTTTTTAAGCCGCAAGCTCGACGGCCGCGCCCCCATGGGGAAGGTCATCCTGCGGACATTCGTTGGGGGAGCGATGCAGCCGGAAGAGTACGAGCACAGCGACGGCGAAGTGATTGAGACAGTGCTCGCGGAACTGCATTCCATCTTCGGAGTGAAAGGAGAACCGGATTTCGCGGTCGTCGCCCGGTATCCGCAAGGGATGCCGCAATACACCATCGGCCATCTCGATCGCGTCGCAGAGATCCAGCGCCTCGCCAAATCCTTCCCCACACTGGCCCTCGCCGGCAACGGCTACCGAGGCGTCGGGCTGCCCGATTGCATCCAAAGTGGTGAGACGGCGGCCGAGAAGATCTGGGCAACGCTCACTCCCTAGAGCAGTCTGCTCTACCGCGTGTCCGCGAAGCGCCGTCTTTGTCAGCAACATAAACGCCAATCCACGAGACAGAACGCAAACATTGTTCTGCGATTTGATCGAAATGACCGATTCTGATTTTTGGACACTCCTCGGGAAGAAATCCGAAGGACCAAGGACCAAACAAATTCGAAATCACAAACTCAAAAGGACGAAATGTTTCGTCGCGAATGTCTTGGGATTTCTCTGCCAGAACGCAATTTGTTTCCTCATTTGGAGATTCGGAATTTTGGATTTGTTTGAGATTTGGAATTTGAGTTTTCGAATTTCTCTGCGTTTGAGCGCCCAACAATCACACTCGGTCATTTAGCCAAGATCGGGGTCAGGAAATCTGTGAGTGGAAACGATCGGTCGTCGAGGAACCGTTTTGCTGGAATTGTGTCCAGAGTCAGCTTTTGTCGAGGGCTCGGAGTTGGTTCAGGGCGGTGGTGCCGTACTCGCGTCAGGGCCAGCCTGAGCACTTGAACAGTCGACAGATGGCGATTTTTCGAGAGGACTCAACATGACCTGAACAGATTCACCGGCCGGACAGACCTCCCAGCGGGGTATTCTACCTCGCTCTCGACGGGCAAATCTGCAACGATAAATGTGTCTCCTTCTGCCTATCGGATCCATGTCCTCGACCCACGAACCATCGCCGTCGTCTTCGAAGAAACCGCGCCGGAAACGGTCCTCCGCGCGGGCGATGATTCGTATGTACAACCGCGAGGATTGGGGGCGCATCGTTCGGGGATTCCGCACGAGTCTGCCGGGGGTGGTGGTCAGCGTGGGGATTCACGCGATACTGCTGCTCATCATGGCGTTGATCGTCTATCGCGAGGCGCTGAATAAATGGGGGGACATCGAACTTGGTTGGTCGACAGTTGTCGAGGAGGAGGACTCCGCCCCGGAAGAGGAGACGGAGTCACCGATCGTCCTCCCCAAAGTGTCGATCGGATCGCAGACCACAACCACTCCGCCAGAACCCCCCAAGCCGGCGACGGAAACCGCAGACACGTCCGCCGCCGCTCCAAACCCAGAAGTCAAACTCGCGGACGTCTCCCGGTCATTGAGGTTCCGAAAACTGAATGAGGACAAACGCCCGCAAACGGGCGTGCTGAACGACAAGGAGTCTCCGTCCGAGGCGATCGCGGCAGCGTTGGAGTGGCTCGCCCGACAGCAACTGTCGGAAGGGAACTGGAGCCTGCAAGGCCCCTATCCCGATGGTGGTTCCATCGAAACCTTGACCGGCGCCACGTCACTGGCTTTGCTGGCCTTCCTGGGAGATGGACACACGCATCGGTCGGGGGAGCACCAGTCCGTTGTGAATCAGGGACTTCAGTGGCTGATCAAACAACAGCGACCGAGTGGTGATTTGTTCGACAGCGATGAGCAGGGCCGCGAGCCCCATTTCTATTCCCATGCTCAGGGGACCATTGTCCTCTGTGAAGCCCTCGCACTCACAGGAGATCAGAAGTTGCTCGGACCCGCGCAGCGAGCGGTTCAGTTTTTGATCGACGCCCAGAATCCCGTCTTAGGGGGCTGGAAGTATCGTCCGCTTCAGCCGGATGGCATCGGCGATTTGTCCGTGTCCGGTTGGGTGCTGATGGCCCTGCATTCCGCACGCATGGCCGACATTCCCGTTCCCCTCGAAACGTTTCTCGTCGCGGAGAAGTTTCTCACCGCAGTGGAAGAAGAGTCCGGGAACGGAGCCTTGTACAAGTATCGGCCCGATCTGCCCGCTGAGGAGTCGCAACGACATTCTATGACCGCTGAAGGCCTGCTTTGCCGACAGTGGCTCGGCTGGCCCAAGCATCATCCGGCCATGCGCAGGGGGATGGCGTTTCTTGTCGAGGAGAAGAATCTTCCCGTCTGGGCGCGCGGGCAAAGGAATCTTTATGCGTGGTATTACACCGCTCAAACGCTGCACAATCTCGATGGCCCGGAATGGCGGGACTGGTACGGTCGCACGTCATCCCTGATCGTCAAAGAACAACTCCGAGGGAGTTGGCATCCCTTCCGGCCGCAGGGAGCGTTCATGGAACGGAGCCGCGATGGAGGGCGACTTTACTTGACGGTGATGTGCGTACTGGTATTGGAGACACCTTTTCGCCATGCTCCCATCTATCTGGAATCGAGCGAATAACGGATCCTGGCGATTCTTGAGATTTTCGCCCGGAAAACACCAAGCTGGACAGGGACAGTCACAACCTATGATTCAGAAAATTACGGGCAAATTGACCGACCTTCGGGACCAGTCGGCGTCCATTGAGGTGGGCGCTTTTGAATATGAAGTCCTGATCCCCGAGTTTGTGCGACGGCAGCTTCAGTCGAAAATCGATCAGACGATCACACTCCGGACGATTGAATACATCGACGGCAATCCTCAGAAAGGCCGCCTGGTTCCCCGACTGGTCGGTTTCCTGCATCAGGCCGAGAAGGAGTTCTTTGACCTGATTTGCCAGGTGGATGGCGTCGGCGTGAAGAAGGCCCTCCAGGCAATGGTGCGTCCGGTTCAGGATGTGGCGGTGGCAATCGAGGAGCAAGACATTAAGGGGCTGAGCACGCTGCCGGGAATTGGGCCGGCGGTCGCGGAACGGATCATCGCCAAACTTCGCCGCAAGATGGCGAGGTTTGCGCTTCTAGTGGACGATGGCACCCCCGAGGGAGACACCGCCGGTCGGGATGTGCTCAACGAAGGCTACGAAGCGTTGATCGCCTTGGGGCACTCCATGCCGGATGCCCGAGAGAAGATTGAAAAGGCGGTCGCGGCCAAAGGGAAATTCAAGACAGTTGAAGACTTGCTGCAACAAATCTACACGCAACAACGCCCTGGGGAATAGAAGGTGATCGTCACACTTTGGAGTGGGGCAACTCGTTGCCGCTTTGACTTGAAGAACGCCCTTCCGCTTGAAAACCCCATCGATTCTCCCCGGGACGACTCAAGGGATTGTTGTATAATGTCCGTCGGAAAGTGCAGCGTCGAACCATCCACAAACGGAGTTTCTTGATCATGGTGGATCCCGTCGAACAGGAACCCGCCTCAGAATCTTCTCATCGCCAAAGTTCCGCCAGTCAAAATGGTCCAAATTCAGGACGCTGGACCGTGGTCGTCATGCTGAGCTTTGGCGTCGTGATGGTGCTCGCGCTCTGGGCGTACTGGGAACTCTACACTCGTCCGTTTCGTGATCTGCAATACGCCATCGCTGCGCGGTATCCCGATTCCAGTCCGCGCGTCATTGGCGGACGGCATAAGAGCCACAAGGAGGGTTCGGTCAAAACGCTCCGAATTGTCGTACGAATTCCAAACGAGGAATTCGATCCGACTGATGGATCCTCTCCGCGAGAAGAACGAGCGTTGGAACTGTACCGCTTAGCGAAAGAGTACAAGGATGTCAGCGGCTACGAACAGGTGGAAATTCACCTGTTTCAACCTGTTCCGGAGGACGATACGCTCTTTTGGTCGGCGGCGCATTCGGTCCCGGAATGGGAGGAACTCGCCGATAAATGACACTCGCTCAGCGATCGAGAGTGCGAGTTTTCACGAACTATTCGACAGCTTCGCTTCGCGGATAGGAGCCGAGAACTTCCATCCGGATCGCCTTTTTCTCCAGAGCGGCGAGGGCCTTTCTGATCCGGGCTTCCTTCATATGTCCCTCGAAATCGAGGAAGAACAGGTATCCTGTTTCCGGGCCACGCAAGGGGAAGGACTCGATCCAGGTGAGATTGATCTTGTGGTTCTTGAATGCGTTGAGCGATTCCGACAACGAACCCGGGGTGTGGGGAATCTGGAGCAGGAGCGCTGTGCGGTCCTTGCCGGTGACTTCGGTGTCGTGGTCTCCGATGATCGCGAATCGCGTCACGTTGTGGGCATTGTCCTCGATGGACTCCGCGATGATATCAAGACTGTACTGAACGGCCGCTTGCCGACTGGCAATCGCCGCCGCTCCAGGTTTGGTCTGCGCCAGGGCGGCCGCGGTTGATGTGCTGGTCACATCATAAATCTTCGCCTGCGGCATGTTGCGAGCGAGCCAATCCCGGCACTGAGAAAGTGCCTGGGGCTTGCTGTAGATCTCATTAATCTCACTGCGAGCCGAGCGTGACAACAGGTTGTGGTGGACCGCGATCTGCACCTCTCCACAGATTCGCAATGGGAGCCGCGTGAACATGTCGAGCGTATCAACGATCCGACCGTCCGTACTGTTCTCGATGGGGACGATGCCATATTCCGCATGTCCGCGGTTGACTTCCTCGAAGACGGACGCAATCGAGTTGACGGGAATCAGATCCGCCGTCTTGCCAAACTTCTCCAAGGCTGCCAAGTGGGTGAAGCTGAAGGCGGGGCCAAGATAGGCGACGCGGACAGTTTTCACCTTGCTGCGAGCGGCACAGAGCACCTCGCGGAAGATCGAGCGCAGAACTTCCTTCGGCAAGGCACCCTTGTTGTCCGCCTCCAGGCTTTCCCACAACGCCTGCTCGGCAAGCGGATCAAACCAGAGGTCACGGCGATTCTTCGTTCCATCCAACAGGGCAACAGTCGCTTCCAACCGCTGACCCAAGAGCCGAACCAGGTCTTTGTCGATCGACTTGATCCGAGTTTGTGGATCTTTCGTGGGTTTCCGCTTTTTGACCGCGACCGATTTGGCAGGCCGTTTTTTGGCCCGAGCGGCACTGGAGGCAGGCTTTGATTTGGCCGTTTTTGTGGACTTTTTCTTCGCCATCGCTTCAGTGCCTGCAGGTCAAAGTTCATTCCTAACGGGCCAGGTCGCATTCCTTTTTCCAGTCCACCTGAATAGGACGCGCAGGTGGTGGCCAAACGACGCGCCTCCGACGTCCCATGGACATGGCGCCGCTGAATAACTTTTTGTCTGGAAAGAGTTTGCCGGTTTTTACAGGGGCATCCGCCGCATGTCAACCAAGCGGAAATTGCGACCGATCGACGCGGTCCTACGTCCTGTTGACACACGCAACGTCTCACCCGCACCCAACGGCAAGGTCCCAATCCGACGCGGGAGCTTCGGGCTCTCAGGATAGAGGTTCAGAAACCTGATCCATCCCCGAGATTCCCACTCAGAATGACTTCAGTACGAGAACAATCAGGGTGATACAGATCACGCACCTCAGGGGCGCCAATGATGCGGAGTCAAACTTTACTGTCCCGTCGGATTCCCTTCTGAGCTGCTTTGGTTGGTTTCGATCCAGCCTTGCCACTCCGCGAACTTGCGAGTCCATTCCGAACGTTTGTAGGCAAACTCTTCCGAGTCCCAGATGTTCCGCAATGGAAACTCATTGGGTATCGGTTCTCCAAGCAGGTTCAGGACCTGCTGCCAAATCAGAATCGCCTTCATGGCGTCATCGACGGTCTCGTCTTCGTCCGAAAGGAGCAGGTTCCGTCCATCTTCGGTCTCATACAATTTGACGACCTCCGCGAGGTCGTTCAGGCCTCGCTCCAGGAAGATCTTGGCTTCATCGAACTCCTGGATTTCGTAAAGACGTCTACCTTCTCGCAACTGATACCGCGCACGCATCATGGTTTCCCGGCGCTCGATGTCACAGTGCATTTTCCAGTATGTGTAGAGCGTCTGGCGTCGGTAGTTTTCCTGCCACTTCTGTTTGTCTTCGAGAGACATTCCATCTTCTTCGGCGAGTTGGGCGAGTGTGTTCATCGCCTCGTCGTCGGTTTCCAGAACGACGGTCCCCCCTCCACTGGTTTCCAGTTCCATGTGCCCATAGATTCTGGTCCATTCATCATAAGCATCGTCATACGCGTCTCGAGTCTGACGAGCCCAGTTCTCGTAGGTCTCCTCACGCTGTTCCTCGCTCAACCGGGAAATATCTTCCTTCACGCCGTCCTTTTGCATTGCCCGGGCATGTTCGATCTGGGACCGATAGGGATAGGCCACGAACAGCGGCGTGTCCATCCGATGTTGCTCCACACCTGGTTCTTCCAATACCTGATTGGCTTTGAGGAACCAGTCTTTCGCAACCAGATAATTTCCTTTGTGTTCGGGGTTAATGTCCTCATCCGGGCCTCCTTTCCACCGTTCTTCATCCGGATCATGGAGAAAGAACTCCCGAAAGACTTCCTGTTCGTCGGCTCTGCCAATTTTGTGCATAAAGAACCAACCGGAACCGTAAAACAGCTCCGGCACTTTCTGGTTCTGTTCCGTCCCCCGGATGAGAAACTTCGCTCCCCGTTTCACCCAGTGGTAACGATCATCCACGGCGTCACACTCCGCGGACACGTTGTAGGCAAGATTCCACGCCTGATATTCCCAGACCGCCTTGAAGTGCGGTTGCAAGAGGATGATCGACTCGACGGTCTCTTCCAGCAACTGAAAGTTTTTCCGCTGCTTGTAATGGTCGGCCTGTTGCCAAAGGACACTCGCGGCGACACCGCGCAGGCCAAGCAACACGAGGTTCATTGTTGCGCTTGTCGGATCGACCTCTCCCAGGCTGGCTTCCCCCAAGCTGTTCTGATGGCGTGACTTGGCCAACAGGCCTCCATTGCTCGGACGGCCTGGCTCGGGACGAGCCGTCGCGGGGCGACCCAGCGCGATGATGCCAATGAACAGGAGCAGCGCCACCCCCGCGTACACCATTTTCCGCTGTCGTACGTCAAGATTGTTCATTTGTGTTCGAGCTCCCGGAGCTGGAGGCTGAAATATCCAAGAATAACGAGAGGAAGAAAATAACCGAGAGTGATCAGGATGCTGGGCAGCAACACATTCGCAAATGGCACATCAAAGCCATTCGCCGGATACTGTGTTGTGTTGAAATATGTCAAATCGGGCATTATCAAATTGATCACCCGAAGCATTCCAAACCCCCCTTGGTCGAGGGATTTGATGAGATCCGTCCCTGCGTTTTCCGGGAGCGGAGTCGTTTGATTCATTCGTGTAAAGATTCGATAGACGGATTCAAGTGTCCCTCCACCGAGAATCTGTCCTTTGCTCTGAAGTTGAAGCAACATCTCATTCAACTGCCCCTTGAAGACGTACCCAACAAAGATCGCAGTTGCCGTGAGCAGCGTGGCAACGGGACCTTTGACAAAGCAACTCGCGGTGGTTCCGATCATCACGATGAGGACGAGCATCAGCCAGAGTCCGATACTGGCTTTTGCATATGCTCCCAGAAATGTCCGGTCGGGCATCCTGACAAACAGGTCATTTTGGGCCGTCCCGAGATACTGTTGTTCGTCAACACAGGCCACTTCGACGACGAGCTTCCCATTGGGCATGAGGTCGTCAAAGACGTTGACCGTCCCCCCATCCGAGTCCGAAGAGGGAAGTTCCGCCGGAATCTCGACAACAGCATCTGAAACGTCGGTTGTAAACTCTCGGACCGGATACCGATCAACAAGAACCCGCAAGTCTTTCTCGGGATTGAGGAGCCACAGGGAATACCGAATCTCCTCATCAACCTTGCCTTTATAAGTTCGGAATGCTTCGAAGCTCTGTTCCAGTCGCAAATTGCCCGCCCGGCGGAGCGTGTCCACATTGAGGTTCTCGAAGACCCAAAAGGCACGGGCCTTCGTCCCTCCTTCGATAAAGCTCCGGTATTCCCAGATGTCTCCGACATTGACACCAGACCGGGCGGGTTCTCCGTTTCGGTCGACGAAGCTGATTTGTCCATAAACGGGCACACGAGCAATCAACTGGTTCTGAGCGGCATCGGGAACCTGCCGCCTGATCCAGGCGTATCCCAATAGGGATGTTAGTACCAGAATGATCGTTAACACCGTCGAATATCCCAACATCCGGCCGATCACAATTTCGCTTCGCCGCACCGGCTTCGTGACAACAGTATGCAGGGAACGGTCCTTGATATCCGCAGGCAAGCCCCAACACGAGATGAGCAGGGACATGAGAATCAGCAGAAAGGACATCGCCGTCATCACGAAGGCGACATATGGTTTCGCGGGCTTGTCGAGGTCCGTTCCGCTCAGAAACCAACCGCCGAACATGAAGAGGACAAGAAACAACAATCCGATCAGGAACGCCTTTCGGCGAAGGGCTTCCTTAAAGGTCAACGTGGCAATCGCTCCGATCCGGCGAGGGGAAACCTGAATCAAATCTCGCAGACCGCCGGTCAGAATTCGGACGAACATTTTCGGCCCGCCCAGCCCGTAGGCAGACAGAGACGCGACAAATCCGACCAGGAGCGCCACCGCCAGGCATATGACGAATACGATGGCCCACGCGAGAATCGCGCCATCGACGTGAAAAATTGGTACCTCGTGAATCACTTTCAGTCACCTCTTTGAAGGTTGAACCTCGAAATGGAAAACGATCCGCCGTAAAACGCTAGGCATTTTCGGTCGACGGGCGCTCTCCAGGTTCAAAGCGGCGGCCAGGCCGGGATTCACTCTCGGCAACAGTTCGCAAAAAGAGATCCTCCAAGGTCGCAGTCGGGTGGGAGACGCTCTTCACCGTCGCGCCGTGCTTTTTCAACACCTCTTCGACTTCACGCTTGGCCTCTTCACTGAGGTGAGACGTCATGATTTGGGTCTCATCCTTCGCTTCCAGAAGTTCCTGGACGCTCCCCAAGACCTTGAGCTCTCCACGGAAGAGAATCGCGATCCGATCACAGACGTCCTGGACATCCGCGAGCAGGTGGCTGCACATGACGACCGTTTTTCCCCGATCGCGGAGTTCCAAAATCATGTCTTTCATATCTCGCGTTCCCAGTGGATCGAGACCACTGGTCGGCTCATCCAAAAGGACCAGTTCCGGATCATTGATCAGCGCCTGCGCGAGTCCAATCCGGCGGGTCATCCCCTTTGAGTACTCTTTGAGTTGCCGTTTCCGAGCATGTTCCAACTTCACCAGCTTGATCAGGTCATCACGTCGCTGGCGGCGTTCCGCCGAACTCATCTTGAACAGCCGACCATAGAAGTCGAGAGTTTCATCCGCATTCAGAAAGCGGTAGAGATAGGACTCTTCCGGAAGGTAACCAATTCGTTCATTCTTTTCGACGTCTTCGGCTGGACGCCCCAGGATTCTGACCTGTCCTTCGGTCGGAAACAACAGGCCCAGCAACAGTTTCAGCGTGGTCGTCTTCCCGGACCCGTTTGGGCCGAGCAAACCAAAGATCTCTCCTTTTTTCACGTCCAAGCTGAGAGAGTTCAACGCGCGAACTTTGGGACGTCCCCAGAAGTCGCGATAGACTTTCGAGAGGTTACGAACCTCGATCACTGATTCGGACACTCTTTGGTTCCTTTGTGTGAGTTGGAAGCAAAGGCTTCCGCGACGGGAAGAATGGGAAAAAACAGAAAAACCTCAGACCGGTGCCAACACACATAAAATGAATGGGAGGCCCGGGGGAAAAAATAAAAACGGACCTTGGGCGTTGACCAACCGGACTTTTAATGTACGGGTCAACTCAGCCCGTTTCAAGAAACGGACCTGCCCTGCTTGAACAAGAACATGCAAATTTCGGCGGTCCCGGACCGATCCGTGGCGATGGGGGAACCTTCCTGTTTATACTGTCCAGGTTGACCTGCCCCTCATTGTGTCCCCTTGAAACATCCTTCTGGAGGCGAGACGTGATCACCGGCCCGTTGTTCGTTCGAGAACTTCTGATCGGGCCAAGGCACCTCAAGCATTTCGGCCTAAGGGCTGGATACGTTTTCGCATTAGGGGTTCTTTTGTACACAGGTGCTCAAACGGCTTTTGGTTTCGCAGTCCCTCGCAGCGTCGGCGACATGGCCCGACTCGGTGCCTACCTTTTCAACCTGACCTGCTACCTGCAACTGACCCTTGTTTTGGCAACAGGCCTGATTTTCTCTGCGGGGAGCATTGCGCAGGAGAAGGATCGGCGAACACTGATTCTCCTGTTGATGACCGACCTCCGGGCAACGGAACTTGTGATTGGCAAGTCGCTGGCGTCCTTGCTCCCGGTCTTCACGGTGATTGCGGTCTCCTTTCCCGTACTTTGCTTGTTGCGAATGCTCGGGGGAATCCTGCTGAGCCAGATTCTCTGGGTCGAAGCCATTTGTCTGGCGACGGCACTCGTCGCTGGAGCGTGGGGTTCATTTGTCGCCTACTGGCGCGAAAAGACCTTTCAAATCCTCTCGTTTTCCCTGCTCGGGGCAGGATTGTTTATCGGTGTCGTGGAAACGGTGTCCGCGTTGGCTGGTCCGGCCTCGACGGCAGGCCGATTCGTGGGTGCTCTGGATCCGTATCGAGCTCTCGCTGAGGTCTTGGAACCGATGGCACTTTCGGCATCCCTGAGTGAGCCAACCATCTCCGCATGGCCAAGTGTCCTCGGACTGGGAGTGCTCGCGCTGGGTTTGTGGGGCTACACCTGCTGGCGTGTTCGTGTCTGGAATCCCTCGCGAACTGTCTACATCCAGGTTGAGGAACATAAGGAGGGAGCCGAAGCAGCAGCCGAGTCCCAAACAGCCTCAGGCCGGACCGTTTGGGAACGGCCGATCCTATGGCGGGAAATCTGCACGCAAGCCTACGGCCGCAAAGTCGGACTGATCAAGGCCGCATACTTTCTTTTCGCCGGCTTCGCGCTGTTGTGGCTGAGCCGCTTGCCAGCCGACTCGCCACTGGTCTTCGGAATGGTCTCCGGAG
>JAGQQQ010000309.1 GCA_020426125.1 Planctomycetaceae bacterium | reverse complement strand
CATGTCGCAGATCCTGGGCATGAAACGTATTCACCTCGCCGGCGATCATGAGTTCTGTCAGGGCAGTCACGAATTGGCAAGAGATCGCAAGCTGGGCGCCCGTTGCAGGCATGGGGAACTCCGCGGGAGTTCGTGGGTAGACTCGCATCTGAAAATTGTTGTCGTCGTACACCGTCTTTCCCACGGCCGCCATCGTGATTCCCAGTTGAGCTGTGATCCCCTGTTCGGTAATTTCAATCGACTCAGGAGTCAACTTGACGCGAGGTTGCCACATCGGCACTGGGATTTGACCGACGACCAGAATCTGGTCAAGAAGCTCGTTGTTCAAACGACTTTCCATTTGGCTCACGATCTGGGGAATGTTTTGGCGGACTTCTCTCTCAATCTCCGGTTTTCTCTGATAGATCCCTTCGACAATGGAGTCGGAGATTCTCCGTTTCATAAACGGGAGTCCCCGAACGTTGACGTACGTCGGCCGCTGGACTGACCAATTGTTCGACGGAATCTGAAAGGACGTCCCGACGACCCGGAGCCGAACTCGCTCCTGATGAACGCTGGGAGCAATATTCATCGTAATCCAGACGGGAGCCCGGTGGCCGACCACAATCCGAACGGGTCCCGCATTCGCTTTCACGAGCGGACTCTCGATCTGAGTTCGCGCAATTGTCATAACCACGTTACGAAGTCCAATTTGGACTCTTAGCACTTGCGAAGGCTCAGCAGTCACTTGAACCTGATCGACACGTCCCGTGTAGCGAGCCCCCGCCACGGAAACGTCGAATTGACCAATGAGTGACCTCCGCGATTGTTGTCGAGGTGAAGAGGAGCCCTGCAAGGGCTGGCTGGCATACTCTTCTTGAAGTTGCTCTGAAACAGCCACCAAAAGATCGGGAGCAACTTTGACCTGGATTGCGCCAGGGAGTTTCGCCCCCGGAAGAAAAGGCACCTCTTCATTGATTCCGCTGGTATAGCCTTCGGGTTTGGTCCAAAGGAGATTCGTTTGAGGAGGGATCTCCGGGTGCAGGACCCACCGGGCAAGTTCTGATTGGGTAAACGTCACCGCACTGATGTCGTGTGCCTCGCCGGGGACTTCAGAAAAATTGACATGACCACCAGCATCGCGGATCAGATCGATCGTTCTCTGGCAATCTTCAAAGGGAATCAACGCGTCCTTGCGAGAATGAAACACCCAGAGGGGGATGCTGGCAATTCGCGAGGCAATGCTCTCCGAGCATCGTCCGCTGACCACAATGAGCCCTCGCCACCGTTGAGGATCCTGGGCGGCAATTTCGTAGACGCCATTCGCCCCCATGGAAAGTCCGGCGAGCAACTCATGTTCGCGGTCAACGCTGAATTCCCGTTCAACTTCACTCAGGATTCTCAATGCCCTCGCGGCTTCTCGGGGATCGTCTGTCCAACCGGTCATGACCGATGAGCGGGTGTCTTCACACTGCGGAAAGACAGCCAGGAAGGGATATTGATCAGGATTTGTTCGAATCGCGGCGGGTAAACCCGTCACCAGCTGACTGCGCCCGTCTGTTCCGCGGTTACTCGCACCGTGAAGAAATAGGACCGTGGGCCAACGACGGTGAGGCGTATAGTTCGGTGGAATAAAAACGGCATAACGGTGTTCCCCGTCCTCGTCCACGAACACTCGATTGACAAAACCACTCGAAGAATCGGCCGAGCGAACTTTCTTCAGCGGTGGAAATTGAGCAACGCCTCGCGCCGGAATGAGAAACACGACGACAACCACCAGCACTGAAAAAACTGACGTCGCCCCGAAGGAGAGAGTCGAAATCCGTTGACGAATGTCTTTCATTCCTCTGCTCACGACGATTCGAGCCCTGGTGATAGAGACTTATGTTTCCATCGGCTCGATCGGGATCGCCCTCCGGAAAAAAGTGCCGACCGGAGTTGAACACGCCATCTGACATGTTTGTTCGGGAATCGATCCCGCAGAGGCTCTACATCGGGAACGGTCGTCACATGGGGGATTTTCGGACCGACCGTTCTCTCGATAGAACGATTTCGGTTTCAAAAGGCGTTTCAAAAGGGATCGTCCAGGCCGAGTGAAACCGCTTGGAATCGTGCATCGTTTCCCGCGATATCGAGTCCCGTTCTGATGTTCGCCGCGAAAATTGCCTTCAATGCGATTCCGGCCTTTCCCTGGGAAGCCGATGCTTCTCGGCGACTCAGGATGGCGCTCCGCGTTTTCGCTGGTTCAAGTCGGTGATCGGCCTCGTCGGATTTCGGCGAGCTAAAGAGAAGGTCAATGGGCGACGTCGGAAACGTCAATCCCAATTTCAAGTTCCCTCACGAGAACTGCTCGAATACGAGTTGAGTGAACGCCCCAACCGGAAGCTCCTCTCGAATTTGGCCTTAGAGGAGGAATGTCATGTTGATCCACCATCTCCATCCCGGAGACTTGAAACAACCCCCTTGACCGGTGCATTCCTTGTAGTCAACCCAATCGCCGTATATCCGCGCTAATGCGGGAGACTCGATTATCTGGAATCCCGAGCAACTTGGAATTGGGAAAGAAGTGGGGGGCGCTTACGATTTGAAATGTTATCATTTGACATTCCGTTCGAGGTTTCTCTGGAACGGGATGAACGGCGGGCCGTTGTCGCTGATCCGAAACCCTATGCCGTCGCAGAGTCGTTTCGTCGGCCGGTTTGAGTTTGATTCGCAAGTCGCCTCCTGGATACCTATGTCTCACACCATGTTTCTAGAACACGAATTACCCAAGTCAATGGACGCGCCACCGTACTCCGAAGAATGGTATTTGGGACTTCGCGATCTGCTCGGAGAGGCGGGTTGTCGCCAATTGGGATTTTACGCGCTGCCGGAGGATTTCGTGCTCAGCGTCGTGATTCCCGTTTACAATGAGCGAAACACCCTTCCGGATTTGTTGGACCATGTGAGGAAGGTCCCGATCCGCAAAGAAATCATTCTCGTTGACGATTGCAGTCGAGATGGCACCCGCGAACTCCTTCAGGACTACGAAAACCGCAGTTGGAACGACCCCATGAATTCCATGGTGATCGCCTTTCACGAGCAAAACCAAGGGAAGGGGGCAGCCGTTCGCACGGGGTTTTCCAAAGCCTCTGGGGATGTGGTGATCATTCAGGACGCCGACTTGGAGTACAATCCCGCGGAAATTCCGCGCTTGCTTCAGCCGATCGTGGAAGGCCGTGCCGACGTGGTCTACGGGAGCCGTTTTCTCGGTGACCAACCACATCGCGTGCTGTATTTCTGGCATTACCTCGGCAACAAATTCCTGACGACGTTGTCCAATTGCTTCACCAATCTCAATCTCACCGATATGGAGACTTGTTACAAACTCTTCACTCGGGACGTGATTCAACAGATGGCTCCCAAGTTGACGCAGGAACGGTTCGGGATCGAGCCGGAAATGACGGCCCGCGTCGCCCGAATGAAGTGCCGCGTTTTCGAAATGTCCGTCAGTTACAATGGCCGTACCTACGAGCAGGGCAAAAAGATTGGCGTCCGCGACGGATTCAAAGCCCTGTACTGCATCGTGCGTTACGGGCTCTTTGATTAACGGGAACTGGATTGGGCAAAGCTCCGCGTCTCAGACGCCTCGGTTCAATCTTGAAGTTGCCGGAGCCATTTGATTTCAGCGGGGATTCCCGTTTCCTCGTGCGGTATGGGCGCTGTATGCTCACACGATGAGAACTCCTCCCGCCGCTTCCCGACGGAACGATTTTGGCTCGATGACGCCGATGATCGATGTCGTATTTCTGCTGCTGATCTTCTTCGTGGTGACCGCGTCGAGCCAGACGCGGGAAATGTTGCTGCCGACGGAACTCGCCGCCGGGGCCGTGGATGCGAATGTCGTCCCCCCTGAGCCGGAGCCCCTAAGCGTCGAAGTCTGGTTGTCACTCAAGGTGGATGCCGCTCTGGGAGGGACTGTCGTTGATATGAACGGCACACCCTACACGGACCTCGACCAACTCAAGGCGCAACTTCGGCTTCTGGCAGAATTGGGACCGGAGAATCCCGTGATTCTGGACATCGCGGGGAACGTTCCCCTTGGAGATGTGGTCGACGTCTACGACACGTGCCAATCGGCGGGCTTTCAGTCCGTCAGTTTCGCGGCGGGGGAGTAGGGTCGAAGCCAGGGAGGCCGGTCTGATCCGGCCTTTTAAGAAATCGCGATGTCAGCCTCCGTTGGAGAAGTTGTCGCGGTGCCATTGCCGGGAGTGCTGGCACACACCAAAATCAGAGGGAACTCTTGGTCTTCTGTGAGGTAGTGTCGTGCGTTCCCGGTCTGTTCCCGTCTTCTTCATCTCAGTTGTTGCCGTTTGCTGCTGCGAGCGGAGCCCCGTCATTGGGGCGCCTCCGAATGTGCTGCTGATCTACACTGACGATCAGGGATCGCTCGATGCACAGTGCTACGGCTCTAGCGATCTGGCCACACCCACCCAAGACAAACTCGCCGCGACCGGAGTCCGGTTTACACAGATGTATTCCCCGAGTGCGATTTGTTCGGCCTCCCGCGCGGGACTGATGACCGGCCGCTTCCCCGCCCGGGCCGGGGTTCCGGGGAATGTGTCGTCTCAGGCGGGGCACGCCGGGATGCCGACGGACGAGGTCACGCTCGCGGAGTATTTGAAGTCACACGGCTATTCCACCGGCCATGTCGGGAAGTGGCACCTGGGGTACACACCCGAAACGATGCCAAACGGGCAAGGCTACGATTCCTCCTTCGGGCACATGGGGGGATGCATCGACAACTACTCCCATTTCTTCTACTGGAATGGCCCCAACCGCCATGACCTCTGGCGAAACGGTCAAGAAATCTGGGCCGACGGCCAGTTCTTCCCCGACCTGATGGTTCAAGAATGCCGAACGTTTATCGACGCTCAAGGGGAGAAACCGTTCTTCCTGTATTGGGCCATC
>JAGQQQ010000308.1 GCA_020426125.1 Planctomycetaceae bacterium | reverse complement strand
CAACATTCTTACCCAAAGCTTGGGTGACGACCGCTTGTGTAACCGGGACCGCACTGGCGATTGGCGGCATGGCGATGTTCGGTGAAGTCGGCCAAGGCATCTCTTGGGCTCGTCAAACCAGCCCGCCCCCGGCTTCCGTCGTGGCAGCGAATGATTTGTCCTCTGCGTTTCGCTTTGCGTCGGAGCAGGTCATCCCGAGTGTGGTGACAATCGAAACCGTGGCGGAAGCCCAAATGCCAGTTCAGTCGCAACGGCAGATGCAGCAGATCCCTGAAGAATTTGGACCGATGTTCAAGCGATTTTTCGGAGAAGATTTCCGGGGATTCGAGTCTCCCTCGCCCCGTTCCTTCCGGCAACAAGGGATGGGGTCTGGCGTGATTATTGATCCATCCGGAATCATTCTCACGAACAATCACGTTGTCGCCGGGGGGGATGCGAAGGTCGTTGTTCACCTGCACGATGGTCGCGAGTTTGAAGCGACAGACGTTCACACCGACCCCAAAACCGACATTGCAATCATTCGAATCAAGGGAGCCGGAGAACTTCCCGCCGCCAAAGTGGGGAACAGCGACGCAGTCCAGATTGGAGACTGGGTTCTGGCCGTCGGCAGTCCGTTTGGACTGGATGAAACCGTGACCGCCGGAATCATCTCCGCCAAGTCTCGCGGGATGGGTATCGCGGAACGCGAAGACTTTTTGCAAACCGATGCAGCGATCAATCCGGGGAATAGTGGGGGACCACTCGTGAACCTCAATGGAGAGGTGGTCGGAATCAATACCGCCATTTCCACCCGGGGAGGGGGAAGTGATGGGATCGGATTCGCTGTGCCAATTAATCTCGCGAAGTGGGTGAGTGATCAACTGGCGGATTCCGGATCGGTCCGTCGGGCTTTTCTCGGTG
Organism: Planctomycetaceae bacterium; assembly: GCA_020426125.1. Taxonomy (GTDB): domain Bacteria; phylum Planctomycetota; class Planctomycetia; order Planctomycetales; family Planctomycetaceae; genus HKST-UBA70. The sequence goes on along the minus strand of JAGQQQ010000308.1, from coordinate 1,978 downwards.
TGGGCATTCAACCCGTCAACAACTCTCTTTCCGAACAACTTGGCCTGAAAACGGTCGAAGGAGCGCTGGTGACCGAAGTTCGCCCCGACACCGCCGCGGCGAAAGCCGGGTTGGAGGTGGGAGATGTGATTGCCAAGTTTGATGGCCAGGCGATTGCGGATCCGCGGTCATTACAAAATTCTGTGGAACGTGCGGATTTGAAGTCAACGCATAAGCTAACAGTGATCCGAAATGGAGCGCCGTTGACCTTCGAGGTCCGTTTGCAGGCGATGCCTGACAGCCTCACACTGGCCAACTCCACCCCCCCGAAAGCGGAGACCGAGGCGTTCAATTCCCTGGGGATTGAGGTGTCCGATCTGACAGAAGAAATCGCATCTCAATTGGAGATCCCAAAGACGAGCGGAGTGCTGATCACATCGGTTCAGCCTGGAACCCCTGCCGAAGAATCGGGATTGGAACCCGGAATGGTGATCGCCCGCGTCGGAACGCGCGCCGTGGCTTCCGCGAAAGAGTTTGAAAAGGCCCTTCTCGACGTCAACTTAAAAGATGGGGTGCTGCTCTTGGTCAAGACGTCCCAAGGTTCTCGTTTTCTCGTTCTGAAAAACTAATGGAAAGTTGACTCGTCACCATCTATGATGATGTCATGTTTGAGGCTTGAGTGCGATCGTTGGCCCGCTTTCGTTGCTCGCCTCATCATGTGCACCCCTGTGATCGCAAGGTCTCAGGGGTGTTTTCTTGTTCAATCAGCAATTTCTCTGGACGGGATCACGTTCGATCACACGACGGCATTCGGGTTCAACCGCGCGATTCGTCATGGACCGGACAGCTTGCCCCATTGGGTCAGACGATCGGTTTTTTTGGACATCCATCGCGCGATCACCTCTTTTAAGGACATCCCTTTCCCTTCTTCCTATAATTGGGCTTTTTCCTGACTTGTGATTGCCTCTTCAGATTGGTGTCTGTCATGCATTCTGTCCCCCATCCTCCACGCAGGGGGAGTTTGACGCGGCGACTGTTGGGGAGCCTCGGCTTGGTTCTCGCATTCGTCGTGGTCATCCTCGTTTTTCAAAAACCTCCAGCTCCCGACGATGGCGTCGTTGATCCATCACCTGACGATGCCAACACGGGGTCGGAAGCACGCGCGGAGCAGGAGTTGGTCGATATCATCGAACGGATGCATCCGACGCGGCTCGGCATTTCAACCGACCCCGCAAGCCTCACCGACGAACTCAACCGCTGGTTCTCCAAGTACTCACTCGATGAACAAGTTCCTGAACTCGTCAAAGATGAGGAGTTGCGAGCAAGCGTGCTCTCCGAGGAACTTCAGGAACGCATTCGCGCGGAGGCGTTTACATCTGCGGACGTCCAAATGATCAGTCGGGCGTTCCTGTGTCGCGAAATCTCTGACTGGGTTTGCCGGTCGGCCCGTACCGATGGCGAACGCCTCATGGCTCTGTTCAACTTTGTCTGCGACACCATTGTTGAGGATCCGGGCGACAGTAAGTCAGAGTTGCCGTTGACCCCTTACGAGTCGCTGCTCTTTGGCATGGGCAACGCTGAGGACCGCGCCTGGGCCATGGCCTCTCTGGTCCAGCAACCCCCCATGTCAATGGACGCCGTTCTCATAGAACCCGACTCCCCCGATCAGACCAACAACTGGCTTCTTGGGGTCCTGGGAACCGATGGAACAGTTTGGCTGTTTGATCTACGTGACGGCGTCGCCATCCCCCCGCCGACGGACCCACAGGGGTCCCCGGTTGTCTCCCAGCCCGGAACCTTGAAAGATGTTCTTGACAACCCCGGGTTGTTGACTCGTCTCGATGTTCCAGGGATGCCTTATCCGTTGACGTCTGAGTCCTTAAAAAACGCCCGGATTCGAGTCATCGCCTCTCCGGAACAATTCGCCCCGAGAATCGCATCACTCCGGTTTCTCTTGCCGGCGGAAATTGGTTTCGAGATCTATCGAGGTTTTGGGGAG
>JAGQQQ010000307.1 GCA_020426125.1 Planctomycetaceae bacterium | reverse complement strand
CAAAGTCGCCATGCATGTCGCGCCAAATGCAATGAATGTGGTTGGCCGGATTGCCAGCGGCGTCCGGTTGCGTATTCACAAATTCAATCAGGAACGACGGAGCCTGAATTTTGTAGTAGTGGCCGATTCCCGGCTCCGTGGCCCCTGCCCACGCGAAGTGAACGTCGTTGAGTCCATCGAAATGAATCTTGTCGACCCGCTGGCGGGCGACGCGGTCGGGCATCGCATTGGCATACTCATTGACGAGCGAGAGCAGCAGATTCCGTTGGTCTCCGTTGAGATCTTCGTAGCGGATCCCTTCGGCTGCTGCGGTCGGCGGTTGCGGCTCACCTGCGGCGCGAACTTCGGAGGGAGCCTTCTCCGCGATGATCGCGACTTGCTTCTGTTCGTCAGTCAACGAATTGACCAGATCGAAGGCCAGTGTTTCCTCTTTGGCCAAGACCCGTGTTCCGACTTCGATTCCCGATTTGTTTTCGTTTTTCACGAGCGCCGGGTTGGTGCAAAACACTTGCGGTGTGGAGGACACCACGCGGTTGCCGTCGACGACAAAGTTCAGTGAGAGATGGTGTCCTTCAACGGACAGTCCCCATTTCGAATCGGGCGTCACATCACCGAAGACTGTGAAATAGTAGCGTTCGTGATCACGCAGGAATCGGCCTTTCCCTTCCTCAAATTCGTTCAGCAGCTTTTCGAGTGCCATGATCTTAGTGGACTTGTTGTAGCCCATTTCCGACAGGGCGGACTTCAGTAGAGCGTGCGCGGCCTTCCGCTGAGCATCGTTCATGTGCTTGAGTTGGAGGCCCTTGCGTTCGTCTTTGGGAATGAAGTGCCAGTCAGTTCGCTTGGGGGTGTCGTAGTCCAGGACGACGGTCTGCTTTTGCTCGGCATCCAGGGTCTCAAGAAACGCCTGTGCCGCCTGAGTCATCCCTTCCCCTGGATCACTGATGGCATAGAACGTGAACGCAAGGGAAGTCAGTGCAAAGGGCAGTGCGAGAGCGACGGATGTGCTCCAAACTCGGCGAGACATATCGGCAGGTTCCTATGGCAGGGATCGAGAGATCAAGTTTCCCAGATGTTAAAGGGGAAAGCCCAAGATGTCACGGCAACGGGAAATCCGTATTTGATATCGCTGTCTTGGTTCCGGCCAACCTGATTTCATGTCGGTCTACATCGGTGACGACCCACGGCCTTAGTCATCCGCGATCAGGTCACCGAGGCTCAACATCTGTAGAAGGTATTCCCGGGCGATGGGAACGGCCGTCGACCCGGCGGAGCCTCCATTTTCGATGACGACGGCGAAGGCGATGCGGGGTTTTTCGACGGGGGCATATCCGGCGAACCAGGCGTGGTCGGCTTGCGTGGCGACTTCGGCCGTCCCCGTCTTGCCTGCAAGTGTGAGCGTCGAAATTTGGGCGTTTTTCGCTGTTCCCCGGGGATCGGCGACGGCCTTTTCCAGCCCTTCGCGAATTGTCGCCAACGTCCGTTCATCGAGGTCGGGGATTTTTTTGGGAGCGGCGTCACTCCCATTCGGCAATCGGACCAGTTGCGGGCGGACCAGGTAGCCGCCGTTGGCGATCGCCGCCATCAAACGCACAACCTGAAGCGGCGTCACCAGCAGGGATCCCTGCCCCACGGAGAGTTGCAGCGTGGATCCGGGATACCATCGAGAGTCCGCTCCCGACTGACCGGGACGAGGGAGATGACCGCTGGCTTCACTGGGAAGGTCGATTCCTGTCGCTTCCCCAAACCCGCAACGTGAGGCCCAATCGGTCAATGGACCGGGGCCGAGACGACGGGCAGCGTCGAAAAAGAAGACATTGCATGACTGACACAACGCGTCTGACAAAGTGATGTCGCCGTGTCCATATCCTTGACGACGGTAGATGAGGCAGCGAAATTGATCGGGACGGTCCAGATAGCCTCGGCAGCGCAGCACGTCGTCCGGGCTGACTTCCCCTTCTTCGAGAGCGGCGAAGGCCGTGACGACCTTGAACACGGACCCGGCGGGGAGTGCCATCTGTGTGACTCGGGAAAACAAGGGGCGACGCGGATCATTGAGGAGTTGTTGCCAACGCTCGGCGGTAGGGCGATCCAGATCCGAATAACGGGGACGCGGCGCACAGGCAAGTGTGAGGAGCTGCCCCGTCCAGACGTCCATTGCCACGAGGACGGCTCCCTGTGGAATGTGAAACTTGTCCTCATTGTCTGGAAGCAGCCCCTCATCGAGAAGTTTCTCGGCGGTCATTTGGAGCCGGGAGTCGAGTGACAGCTGGAGGTCCTGTCCGTCGATCGAAGGGGCGGCCACGTCCCGGCTGATGACTTCGCCGCGACGGGTCTTCTTCAAAACCTCGGTTCCCTCAGTTCCCGTCAGGAAAGAATGGTATTGCCGCTCAAGGCCGGATTGACCTGTCGGATGGTCGTTGGCCTGCCGATCCGTGACGCGACGGATGCCAACGATATGCGTGGCGGTATCGGGCAGGGGGTAAGTTCGATGCGAGATCGACCGCACTTCCACGCCAGGAAACCGATTGGGCCAGCTTTCAATCTGCGCCGCGACCTCCAACGACACGTTTTCCAAGAGAGAGTGCGACTCCAGTTCTTCTTTGAGAATCACGGGTTCCTCGCGGCCTCGGTCCGGGGGCGTCGTGAGTTCGTCCGTCACTCGATTGATGAGAGAGCCCCACGACGTGGGCCACCCCTGTCGTTTCGCCTTTGTCTCCTGCGCCTGCTCCCGCTTGCCCTCGACGGCGGCGACCATCCGTTCGACTTGATGTTGGATTGCCGCCGCCCGGTTGCGGAGTTCGGCTTCTTCCACTCCGGTCGTCGTCGAGATCGCCCGAAAAAGCTCCTCTCGATCCTGCTGGACCTTTCGCTCAGCGGCTTGGACCAGTCTCTCGTCCCGTCGCTGCTCCCGCGTCAGCAGTTGACGAACCTGGGACTTCAACCACACCGGATCAGACGGTTGTTCCAGCCAACGGTAGTGAACGGCCACGTCGTATCGGACATCGTCATACGCGAAGACGACTCCGTCTCGGGAAAGAATCCGACCGGTGCGGGCGGGCAGCGGCCGTTCCTCAACGATCCATTGATCCCAAGGGACAATAAAGTTGTCCGCCAATTGAGTCTGCAACCAGACGACACGGGCCCCGACAATTCCAAACAGGACCAGAAATCCCATCCCGACCCCGATCAATCGCGCACGAGGCCCACGAGGCGATGCGCGAT
>JAGQQQ010000306.1 GCA_020426125.1 Planctomycetaceae bacterium | reverse complement strand
ATCGGCCCCAATTGTCATGCTGGTGATGTGGGCGTCACCCGAGGCCCGAATGTCGATCCCGGGACCGGCATTGCCGAGGGTGTTGTCGTTCAGATCGCCGATGATGTTCTCGGAAATCACCGCTGTCAGCATGGCTCCCGGCTGAATGTTGGTCGTGACATCGCTCCCATCCGGGGTCGGAATGAGCGGAGCGTCCGGAGTGCCGTCGTCATCGATGTCGTTCTGATTCAACAACGAGTTGTTCTCGTATCCTTGAGCCTGAAGGGAGATCCCCGCCCCGTCAAAGCGTGGATCGACTCCGGTCAGTGTATTCCTGAACACGTTGCCGGTGATTGTGAATCGGCCGGTTGCGGCGTCTCCGACGATCGGGGTTCCGGTTCCAGGAGTGGGGCGGTCATCTGACGAGGAGAGAATCAGTCCGATTCCCGCTCCCGCATTCGTATCGAAAAGGTTGTCTTCGAAGGTCAGATTGATCGACCCGCCGCGAATCTCTCCGCCGACACCGAACGTCAGGTCGGTATTCGTATCCGAACCGATGAAGACGTTTTCTCGCAAGATGCCGGTGATGGTGGCGTTCGTGGCATCAAACAGGATGCCGGCCGTTCCCGCGACGCGACGGTCGAAGACGGTCCCTTCAATCACGCCGAGGTCAACGATCCCGCCGTCTCCGCCGACGCGGATGATGGCTCCGCGGTTTTCTTCAATCGTGTTCCCGGTGAACTGGCCGACACTGAATCGACCGCCGTTGGACGGAGCATAGACGATCGCGTCACCCGCATTGCACTCGGCCGGGATGGCTGCTCCGCCGTTGAGTGAATCGAATCCGTTTCTGCGGATCGTATTTCCGCTGATTGAGTCCAGCGAAACGACCCCTGCGTTGGGAGCGATGTTGATTCCGGACTCGATGTTGCCGGTGATGTCATTGCCATCGACCCGGCCGGTGACGGTTCCGCCGTTGAGGGTGGTCAACAGCACCCCGTTTCCGATGCAGGAGACTTCATTCGCCACGGTAATCACGCGGCCATTGTTCGTAATCGCGTTGCCGATGCGAAGATTGGAATCAGGGAGGAAGGATCCGATGGAAACGTCGGCGATCGCGTTGTCCGCCAGGACTCGAATCCCGTTGATCGCGTTTCCGGAGATGGTGTTGTTAAAGAACCCAAACTCCAATTCCCCATTGTTGTTGATGTCTTCCGGGGGATCGAGGATGCCGTCTTCGTCGAGGTCCTCGCCGGGATCAAGTTCACCGTTGCCGTTCACGTCTTCCCCGGGGTCCAGCATCCCGTTGTTATTGGCGTCCTCCGCCCGGGGAATACGCAGTCGTCCTCCGTTCCGGGCCTCAAACAGAACACCGTCTCCCGCATTGTTGTTGATCAGGTTGTTGAAGGCGGCTCCGATGTTGATTTGTCCGCCGTTCTGCGCCAGAGCGACGAATCCCGCTGTCTCGTCGTTGGTACTGTCATTGATCGTGTTGCGAATCACTGCCGCATTGAAGACGGCATCCCCCTGAGCTTCAAGACGCATCCCCGTTCCGTTTCCGGAGACAGGATTGTCCGGATCGGCCCCAGCGGCGATGACGTTGTCGATGATTCCCCGAGGATCGGTCATCGACAGGATGTCGTCCGCAAAGATGGTTCCTCCGGTGGCGACGATTTCGATTCCAACGCCATCATCCAGAACGTTGTTTCCGTTGTTGTCCTCGTCAAGCCCGAGGATGCCGTTGTTGTTGGCATCTTCCCCGAGCACTCCGCTGACAGTGTTTCCCGAGACCAGCAAGTTCAGGTTTCCAGCCGTATGGGTCAGAGCGATCCCGCGGTTGGAGTTGAAGCCGTTGCCAATGATCGTGTTGTTGGCGAGAATCCCGATGTTGTCGGTGGCCATGCCGAGGTTGGGCGTGGTGTCGCTGATGATCCGGATTCCGTCGACAGAGTTCTGAACAGTCACGTCGTGAATATTGAAACTGTCGATCCCTGTGCCGACGATCCCGCTGGCGGTGTTCGTGGCATCGATGGTGAAGCCCGCGACCTCGTTGCCGTTGGCCAGGGTGACCACGTTCATTCCCGTGGCAGCGCTGTTGGACAGCAGAGGGAGTGGACCTGTGGTTCCAGGAAGCTCAATCACGCCCAGACTCGTGGTAATGGAAGGACGTGATCCATCGGGAAGGTCCCCGTCACCGATCAGCCTCTGAAAGTCGAGCAAGGTGATCGTGGTGTTCAAATTGATGTCGGTCAGGTCATCCCGGCGGCGAACAAAGATGACGTCAAAGATTTCGCGGTCCGCAACAGCCAGGGACATATACTCCTCGACTGACATAAACGGGTTTGTGGGGCTCCCGTCACCTGAAGTCAGCCGATTCGGGTCAATGAATGCGATGTTGATCGGATCCCCATTGGGGCCATTGACGATCGATGTCGTGGGCTTCGTAATATTCGCCACGGGCACACGGTAGCGACGTCGCACGCTTTCGGTCAGATAGTGGGTGACCGCGTTGCGGCGGAACCAGCGGGCCGGCCTTCCATTCGGCATGGTGAGTTCGAGGTTCACCGAAACTTGCGTATCGAACACATTGTCGTTTGTCAGGACGGTGTTGATCCAAAGGTCTTCGGTGACCTGAGCTTGAGCCCGGACACTGAGTCCGAAGGAATCCCCGGCATCCGGCGCGGCCAGGTAATATCCGCCAAGGCCGAAGTCGACACCGTACGGAGCCAACCCTGGGAAGGGAGTTTCAGCTTCGAAGTCATATTGTTGATAGGCCTGTTCCCGGGAGAAGATTTGCTGAACCGCGATCTGATTCCCTTGGAACTGGGGGGTCCCCATCGTGACGGCGTAGTCCGTGTAGGAGTTGCCGATCGGAATCGAGAAGTTGCTCCTCAGCGAGAAGTATCGGCCGATGGACTCGAAACTTCCGCCGAGCTGGTTGTAGGTTCCGCGGTGGGCCGCATCGTAATCCCACCAGAAGCTGGCCCCGAAGACACGGTCCAGTTCAGGAATGTAGTCCCGGCGTCCGACGCCCAGGCTCACGCCTCCCTCTCCCCCGTCGGCGATATTCACGCGCGGATTAAAGAACCACAGGGCGCGGTCATTTTCGATGGTGACCGGAATGAAGGCGTTGAGGTTGGTATACCCCCCGTTGATGCCGTATTGGTCGATATTGACCCGACCGGCGCGCCAGAAGATCTGGTCGACGGAGGTCGTACTCGCATACCCCACGTTGTCGGAGTAAGGGACCATCGCGTCGTCAAACACGGGCGGGGCCTCTCCGAGAACTTGGTCAGGCGAGATCCCATACGGTTGGGGAGACGGAGGTAGCTCCGAGACGCTGGCCGACACATCAGCCTGTGGGTCGCCCCCATGGGACTGGTCAGTGATGATGACCGTCCCTTCAGCATTGGAAGGATCATACGGAACGGGCTGTCCGATTGATCCCACGCCCTGAGCCCAGGCCGGTCCGGCCATTAAGACACAGGCGGCAATTCCTCTCAGCCAACGCTTTCGTGCGAATTTCATCGAATGCTCCAGCATCCTGCCGACGGTTCACTGCAAGTTTCCGCTGGAACGGTCTGAAAATGGGGATTTTCATCGATTCCAGCAGTCACATTCGGCGCACAGTCCGAATGTAACGGTTCTGCCGAGAGTGGCAGTTATCAGGAAGAATCGGTTCGTACGGCCCCGACAATTGAACGGAAATGCCGACGAGGAAAGATTTGACGATTCTTTTGAATGCGACGGGGGGTAGCCTTGTCCCCCTCATTTTCCCATTTTTTCAAGAGCGAAGCGGTCAGTAGAATCGTGATTGAGCATCTGCTACGTTCACGTTTGTGTTGTAAACATTACAACCGAGATTGGATCCCTTGGTGCGGATCGATCTTTATCACAGAGAGTGCGGAAGGAACGGCAGGAATTGGCCGTCGATGATGCACGCGGAAGTTTCTGAGGAGAATGATTCGATGAAAAAATTGCTGTCGTTGGCAACTGCCGTCTGCCTGATGGCGTGGTTGGTGGGATGCGCGCCCGAACCAGCCGGCAACGGAGGTGGCGAAGCAGCGGATCCGGCCGGTCATGATATGGACCATGGCCACGACGATCATGGCCACGATGATCACGATCACGGGGAAGCCCCCGAAGGGGCGGGCAGCACGACGGAAGGCGCTCCTGAGGAATCCGCCGCTGATCCGACTCCAGCGGAAGAAGCTGCTGCTGATCCGGCTCCGGCAGAAGAAGCCCCGGCGGAAGAAGCCCCGGCGGAAGAAGCCCCATCGGAAAACTGAGGCCCTCGCGCTTCCTCATCAAGCCCTGTTCTGTCACGTTTGGGATCGGTTTCTCGGTTGTCAACTTGTCAGATCGTGCTTGAGGGGAAGGAGTTCAGGTGTTGGAATTCCTTGCCGATGCCGTTTATTCTTGAGACGGACTCCCGTGATCAGTTCATGGTCTCGGGAGTTCTTTTTGTTGTGTTCCTTGCCGGATTCCTTCCTCGCATGGGGGAGAGCGATTCGCCATGCGGGATGACCTTGCCTCGTTGACGAACCATTTCGCTCGAACTTGAGATGGGTAGAGCAGCAGTGAAACGATTCCTCGGAGAAGTTGTCGGAACCTATTGCCTGGTCTTTGCCGGGACCGGGGCAATCATCGTCAATGATATCACTGACGGAACGATCACTCATTTGGGAGTTGCGTTGACATTCGGCCTGATTGTGATGGCCATGGTCTATGCTTTGGGAGACGTCTCGGGGGCTCACATCAACCCCGCCGTCACTCTGGCTTTCGCCACGGGGAAGCGCTTTTCACCGGGACTCATCCTTCCGTATCTCGCGTGCCAGTTCGTTGGGGCGTTGCTTGCCAGCGCGACATTGCGTTTGTTGTTTCTTGATTACACGGGAACACTCGGAGCAACTCTGCCGAGTGGTTCCTGGTGGCAGTCATTCCTTCTGGAAGTCATTTTGACATTCCTGCTCATGTTTGTTGTGTTGCGAGTTTCCACGGGCTCAAAGGAAAAAGGGATCATGGCAGGCGCGGCGGTTGGAGCCGTTGTGGCGCTGGAGGCGACTTTTGCTGGTCCAATTTGTGGAGCGTCGATGAACCCCGCAAGATCCTTGGGGCCGGCGGTTGTCAGTGGACACCTAGATCATCTCTGGATCTATCTGGTTGCTCCGGTGTTGGGAGCTCTCTTGGCCGTCCCGGTGAGCGATGCCATGAATGATGATGAGGACAATCCCGGGTTCAACGAATAAATGGGGAGAGTGCATGTCGGGACACCGTCAGGACACTGTTCGATCACAGTATGGGACTGTTGCGGGATCGGGGCTTTCTTCTCGACATCAGGGGGTCAGAGCTGTTGCCGAAGCTTTCGGCTACAGTGCCGAGGAACTCGACTCGATTCCCGCGGACGCAAACTTGGGACTTTCCTGTGGAAATCCCTTGGCCTTGGCGAGTCTGAAAGAAGGAGAGACCGTCGTTGACTTGGGGTGCGGAGGAGGGCTGGATGTCTTTCTCGCTGCCCAGCGAGTCGGTCCGGCGGGGAATGCAATCGGGATCGATATGACCCCGGAAATGGTGCGGTTGGCTCGTTCGAATGCCGAAAAGGCCGGACTCAGCCAGGTCGCGTTCCATCTGGCCACGATTGACCGTGTTCCGTTGGCCGACTGTTCCGTCGACTGTGTGATCAGCAATTGCGTCATCAACCTCGCGGAGGACAAGCCTGCGGTTTTTCAGGAAATCGCTCGCATTCTGAAACCGGGCGGACGTCTGGCCGTCAGTGATATTGCCCTGAAGAAGCCGCTCCCCGAGGACCTTGCACATGATATCTCGGCATTCGTCGGGTGCATTGCCGGGGCGATTTCTATCGACGATTATGAGGCAGGGTTGAGGCTCGCTGGCTTTTCTGCGATCCAAGTCGTCGATTCCGGGGCGGATCTCAATGCTTATGCGAGCGTCCCCGACCAGGCCGGTTGTTGTTCTCCAGGGATGGCGACCATCAACGGATTGGAAATTCTCGACTCGGGTTGTTGTTCTCCAACCGAAGTCACATCTGCGGCACTCCACGAACAACTCGCCCGGATTCTGCGCCAATACAATATCAACGACTACGCCGCGAGCGTGAAGGTGTTCGCGGTGAACGCGGATTGAAAAACGGCCGAAGTTGTCAGGCCTGCCTGGGGAGAACGCCCCTCTCTGAACTTGATGGAATGGGAAACCCATTTTGCGGATTCAATTTCGCAAGAATGGTGTCTCAGTCATTGGGACAAAACTGCGTGAGATCACGCAGGGTCGGGTCTCTTGCACTTTCTGAATCGTACGTGCTCCCCAAGACTTATGCCCAAGCGAGAAGCAACAAGAAGATGGCCTCCGACGGGGAAGAACATCATTCGTTGGTCGAACGTCCCTGTCACCCCCCAACGGGGAGCCTTTCGGCTCGGCGATCCACCGCTAATTCGGCGCCTGGGGCACATGGTGCTTTTCGCTACTCGTGGAGCCATTGATCCGCGTCGCTGAGGAGACGCTTCGGTTCGTCCGATTTCAAAAACCGAAGAGCGTTCGAATCTCCTTTGAGATAGGCATCCCAGAACGCGGTCGTCAACTTCTGAATTGCCAGATGATATCGCGGATCCCGTTGCTTCCCTCCCAACAACTCATGGTCGGAGAAGATCGAGTGGGAACCGTGATCAAAGACGACTTGGAACTTGTTTCCCGAAGGAAGAGATTCATAGACCTTCAGCCGAGATTCGGGCGTGATGCGAGGGTCGAGTGGACTGTTGTCGCGAGTCCCGGTCATACAGAGAACCGGATGTTTGACTCCTCCAAAAGCTCGGTCCGGATTCGGAAACTCCCCTGGCGAGGGGCTCATGACAATGAAAGCATCGAGTCGAGGGTCGGGAAAGCTCCGATTGAAGGCGAACTTCTGGCCCATCGTCGCCTGTGTGGTGCGACCGCCGAAGCTATGGCCGCTCATGCCGATCTTGTCAAGCTCCATCCGTCTCGAAAGCAGATGATTCGGCTCCGTTTGCCACATCTCCAACTGGTCGAGAACAAACTTGACATCCTCGACTCGATCCCAAAATGCCTGTCCATTCGCGGCGTCCTTGAGAGCCGCAAATCGTTTTCCTGGGATCGTGTCTTTCCAGATGGAGTCGTCACTTCCGACATGCTGCGGAAATACCGCCACATAGCCTGACTGCGCCCAGAATTCCCCGAGATAAGACGAACCTTCGCGCGAACCACCGAGACCATGAGAAAACAGGACGACGGGCAACGGGCCTTTTGCTGATTCCGGCAGATAAACTTTGATGGGGACAACACGATCGCGAGTCTCGTCTCTTGGATCAATCCGATGCGTTGTCACCTTGGGAGAATCGGCGGCAATCCATGAGGAACCCCAGAACAGAACAACGAAGACGGTGGCGAACCTGGGGAGCGACATGGGAGAACCCTTTCCAGATCGGGACGTACGCTGGACAATACCTGTCAAAACACATCCTCGTTTCAATCGGTTCTCCGAGATCGTCCCGTCCTGGGACTCGAAGCGCACATCTGCACATCGCCCTCTTGGCGTCGAGGTTGACTTTCCGTGAGCCTCATCGGGCCGTCTCCGCCCGTTTCGCGGCGATTGCGCGAAAACGATTCCCTCGCTCCTCGTAGTTCGCGAAAGGAGCATCACTCGCACATCCGGGAGAGAGGAGAATGATGGCCCCGGTTTCCGCGCCGGAGATGCACCAGTCGACGGCTTCCTCCAATCCCGGGTGCCGCTCCACGACGAGTTGTTTCGATTCTGAGAGCAGCCTTCCCAGCTCTGGTGCCGTTTCTCCCATCAGCGCGACGCCATGGGCATGATCTCGAATGGCTGCGGCAAATTCGGACAGGTCAACTCCCTTGTCTCTGCCACCACAGATGAGCCAGACAGCACCGCTGCAACATTTCAATGCCGCAATCGCTGCTTCCGGAGTCGTCGACTTGGAGTCGTTGATCAACGTCCGGCCCACCACTTCTCCAACCCGTTCAAATCGGTGCGGAAGTGCCCGAAAGTCCTTGAGCGCCGTAATGGACTCATCTGGAAAGCCTCCTAAGACCTGTCGCACCGCCGCAATTGCGGCTGCGACGTTCCTGCGTTGATGCGGCATTCGCAGATCGGCGGAACAACTCTCGATGGAGATCCGTTGTTGCAATCCCTTCGACGCAATCAGGAAACCCTCTTCAAGAATCTGGACCTGATCCCCAGAAGGAAGTGGGCCGTTCCCAAACCAGCAACGGTTGGCGTCCGTCCACCAATGGCCCGCCTCGTCACCATCACCGGGGAGGACCGCAACTTGATCGGACCGTTGCCATCGGAGCGCCGACCGCTTTGCCCATCGATACTCTGCCAGATCCCGATGCCAGTCGAGATGGTTCGGGTGGAAGTTCGTCACCACCGCGACATCCGGCTGGGGAGACAGACGGGACAGGTCCGAAAGCTGGAAACTGCTTAGTTCCAGAACCGCCCAGCCCTCGGAAGGAATTTCGTCCACGACCGGCAACAGACTGACTCCAATATTTCCGCCAAGATAAGCCGGGACACCAGCCGCGATGAGGCATCGATGGATCAGCGTGGTGGTTGAGGACTTGCCCACAGTCCCCGTAACCACCAGTTTGCGGCATCGCGCCTGTTCCCAGAACAACGCGATCTCACTAGTCAGTGGAACTCCCGCCTGGTGGGCAAGCATCACGTATCGATTGCCGGGGGGAACGGCCGGATTCACGACAATCAGTTCCGCATCCGTAAAATCCTGCTCGCGGTGTTTTCCCAAATGGAGGCCGCAAAGCCGATCGATACGAATCTTCGCCAGCGATTCCGAGAGTTGCTCTTGGGGACGCAGATCGGTGACCGTCACCTCAGCGCCTCGGTCGAGCAGAAACTGGACAGCCCCTACGCCGCCGCCGAATTGCCCCAGACCCAAAACGGTGACACGCAATCCGGCAAACGGGGGGAGCGCCGTGTCCGCTGGTAACCGAGATTTGTCTTCCGACGGAGACCTCTCCATGGGCGCTCGTTTCAGTTCCCTTCACCCAATGTCTTCGGGTGGTCACTCCAGTCGGGAACACGTGTCCCCGTCGCATCGACCGTCCCATCCGCTTAATCGAGCGGCAATTCGATGGGAACATTCTGCTCGGCGCTCAGAGCAACAGCTTCCAGGAATTCCATATACCCGAGTGCCGTCTTCAGATCCGTGAGTTGAACCTTACGCTCGCCGCGAATCGCGCAGATGAAATCCTCTTCCACCCGCCAGGTTCCCTGCTCTTCGTCCGGGATTTCCAACTCGGTGAGTTCGGAGTCTTCCGACCGACCGGCGTGAACACGTTCCTCCCCGTCGTTGAAATTCACCTTGATGGTGCCTCGACTTCCATAGAGATGGATCTGCAAACCGGGACCAAAAAGGATGACTCCGCTGATGTGGTACAGGGCGCGTGCTCCTCCCTGCAATTCCGCCACGATTTGAACACTGTCGGGAACGGTCGCCTCCGCGAATCGGCTCTCGTCTGGAACGGGACGAGTCGGCTCAAAGATTTCTGACTGCGCGAATACCTGGACGGGGCTCGGCACCCATCGTGCCAAAGTCTCCTGCAAGATTCCCAGGGCCAGAATGTTTCGCCCCGAAATCGCCTGATCCTGTCTCCAGTGGAGGGGTTCGCTGTAGTCCCAGAATTGATTGTTGGCCGCCAAAACCACGACTTCTCGCAAGTCACCCAGAAAGTGGGACTTCACCAGATTGGCAACCGTGGGACCACATTTGAGACCAAATGGGCTCGGGACAATTTGAGCAATGAGTTCCGGATGTCGCTGTGCGCACTCCAGCATTTTGCGGCCATCGGCAAGGTTTGCAGCCATCCGGGCTTCGCACAAGACGTGCTTCCCTGCCTCCAGTGCACGGGTCGTCAACTCGCAATGCGTATTCGGCCACGTTCCGATGCAAACGGCATCAATCTCCGGGTCCTGAATCAGCTCGTCCCCTGAGGCGTAGGTTTTGGAAATGCCAAATTCTCGGGCGACGGCTGCCGTCGACTCGGCAGTCCGGTTCACGACACCGACAACCTCGACCCCGTCAATCCTGAGAAATCCAGGCAAATGACGCAACTTGGTGTTCATCCCCGCCCCGATCAGGCCAATCCGTATTTTATCCGACATTCCAGTCCCTCGTCCAAGTTGCACACGAAAATCGGATGATGGTACTCAAAGGGCGGCTCGAAGCAAATTCGGAAAGATGCACGACAGGCTTCGGGATTCAAGGTGTCCGAATCCCGTTCTGCCTTCCCACGTGTTTGGTATCGCACCAGAACTCATGACAGTCTTTGGCCCGCCATTCTGGGAAAACATGGGTAATGGGGAAATGAACAGTGACTCCGGCGGCTTGACAAGACTCGTTCCGGCATCCACCTTTAGAGAATCAGTAGCGACGAATGCCGTCATGCGCATGTGATTGGTATCTGATGTCGGATAGGATTCAGAGAATCGTGCCGGGACCGCTCGGCAAATCGTTTCCAGGTGGACCCCCTTGCCGGGTTCAGCGTCGAAAGGCCCCGCGGATATGACAATTCGCTATAAGTGCGAAAAATGTGGCTCTGTCCTCAAGATTAAGGACGAACTCGCTGGAACCGACGGGAAATGTCCGAAATGCAAGACAAAATTCATCGTGCCAGAACCGGCAGCCGAGGAATCGGACGGCAGTGCTGAGGGCGATTTCGCCGAGTCTGAGGCGCAACACGATGCCGCCGCGCAGAAAGCAGATTTCGAGTCGGCGGAGAAACGCACAGAAAAGAAGCCTGCGAAACAGCCCTCGTCAAAAAAAGATAGAACGGAAAAGCCCGATCCCAAGAAGAAACCCGTTTCCTCGGCGGACGACGACTTCGATCCTCTCGCGGTGTTAATGGATGACTCCGATCCGAATTCCAAAAAAAGTGCCGGATTGGGAGCGCCCGATCAAAAAGCCACTCCTCAGCGGCCCGCGACGGATAGCCAGGGTCGCCGCCACATCATGGCACCACCCCCCGCCCCCACCCAGTCGGGAGCCTCTCCGGCCGCGCAGTCCGCTCAGGCGGCGATGGGGGGAGGTGCATCGGCAAATGCCCGTGATCTACTGACAAAAAACGCTGCGGAAGGAGCCCCCATCAGATCAGCCGGTCTTCCCGAAGACGCCCAGAAGCCCAAGTTCGACTTCCAAGGCTTTGGGCAGTTTCTGATCTCGAAAGCCCCGCACATCCTCGGCGTCTTGTTCGCCGTTTTCGGGTTGTACTTTATGATGAGCTACATGCTCTCCGATCCGTTGCCACTTCCTGAATTGGGGGACGTTGCTGGTACCGTGACAATTGATGGAAAGCCGTTTCCCAACGTCCGAGTAAACCTGAGCCCCGTGGATCCCAAAGGAACCTCCACAACGGGAAAGGACATCAAACTGCGAGACTCAGTCGGAGTGACCGATGAAAATGGCTACTTCCGCGTGTTTTATATGGAAGGTGTCGAAGGTGCGGCAGTCGGTAAGGTCCGGTTCTGGCTGGAGCCGATCAAACCCGAAGATTTTACGAAGATCCCTCCCCAGTACGCTCAAATGGCCTCCGCGGATATTCGAGAAGTTCGGTCTGTCGGGAACGAGGGAAAGTTCAATCTCGATCTCCAACTCTCTGGCACTCAGTAATTCGACCCTGAGTCAACATTTGGACGTGAAAGTCCGACTTTCCCCTCGTTTGGCCTCATGCGGGTAACTCACAAGTGAGCCGGACTGGGGTCGCGAGTCGATAACAGCCCCCGCGATCATAAAACCACGTTGAACCAGAAATGTTGTCAGTCAATTGCACATTGCTCAGATCCAGCGATAGTCGCTTTGCTTGCGAAATCCTTCGATGTGAATCGTTCCATTGTTCGAGAGACGCATGAGCGAGTAGCCGTTGTTCTCCGCCCCGGAGCCTTCCACCATTGCCACGAGCGTACAGTAATGAATACCGCCGATCTCTTTGAGATCGTTCAGATGGCTATGGCCCTGAAACACGGCCAGTACATTCTTTGAGGATTCGAGAACCTTTCGCACGTCTGCGTTGTTCTTCACTCCATGGTTGTTGCTCACATCAAGTCGCTGATGGGCAAAAACGATCACCGGCTTGTCGTTTGCTTTGAGATCACCCTTCAGCCATTCGAGTTCCGATGCCGGAATATTGGCGTCGGTCCATTGGAAGTTCTTACGGCCATACGGCTGGCCGTCGCGACGAAAGCACGAGTCCAGCACGACAAAGTGGAAGTCGCCTCGATCAAACGAGTAGTAAGACCCCTCCTGTTCAACGCCGCCGAGAAACTCCTCTTTCGTCAGAGTGTCCACGCAGTGGTTTCCGAGGACGTAATGCCGGTCCTTGCAAATCGCCGAGAATGGTCGGTTGATCGTCTTCAGATAGCTCCGCTCCACATCCACTGAGTCGGCTGCGTCGATGAAGTCCCCCAATTCCACCAGGAACGACGGCTCGTCCTGCTCGAACTGAAGGGCGGCTTCATCCAGCTTAGCCAGCGTCTCCCGATAATGCCGAGTCCCGGCAGGTGCCTTGTTGGCATAGTGCAGGTCGGTCACAAGTCCGACTCGGAATGTTGGGACGTGGTCATCCGCAAAGACCGAGGACACATCCATGCTGGCGGCAGTCAGAATCAGTGCGCCGTTCTTTAGAAATGCACGGCGTCCCAAAGTTGCAACTGCTAGCGTTTCACATCGTTTCATTTGCGATCCCTCCCTTTCAGCCGATGGAGTTCGTCCGTCAACCTCTGGACCTTCACTTCGTGACTCGCATCGACATTGACGTTTTCGCCCGGGTCTGCATTGTGGTCGTACAGCATTCGGGAAGTCTGCTTGCCATTTTTGTCTGTATATTCCGTAAAGCGGAATGTCTCTGTGCGAATGGTGTCTCCGTTCTGAAAACGGCCGACGGCCGCGGACTTCCAATCGGCCTGCGAGTCTTTCATCAGCGGAACGAGGCTGCGGCCTTCCAGATGATCCGGCAACGGGAGACCAGCCAGTTCGCAAAGAGTCGGATACAGATCGATGGATTCAACGAGCCCCGATCTTCGTTGACCACCTTCGAATCCGGGAGCCCGCACAATCACCGGAATCTGCATTGAGGTTTCATAGCAACTGTGTTTGCACCACAGAGTGTGCTCGCCGAGATTCCAGCCGTGGTCGCCCCACAGCACGACAATCGTGCTGTCGGCCAGTTCGAGCCGGTCCAGTTCGTCGAGCAGTTTGCCGATCTGAGCATCGGTGTAACTGACACAGGCGTAGTAACCGTGGATCAAGTGACGGGCTGTTTCATCCGATACCGACCCTTTTACCGGAATTCCGGCATAAGCCCGCAGCTCGCCCGATGAGTGAATCGATTCTGTCGGTGCCTCTTTGGGAACATGAGAGTTGTCGGGAAGATGGATCTGTTCGTAGTCGTACAAGTCCCAATATTTCTGGGGAGCAATGAACGGCAGATGTGGCTTCAAGAAGCCAACCGCCAGAAAGAATGGTGATTCCTTGTTTTTCAGCCTCCCCAGATCGGCGAGGGCTCGTTCAGCGAGAACCCCATCGGCATAAGCGCTATCCGGCACGTCCGCTGACTCCCATGCCGGGCCTCGCTTGCGATTTCCCTGCTTTTGTCGTTTCTCGTGCAGTTCGTGGTTCTCTGGTCGCCGATACCAAGGGATGCCGTGAGGTCTCCATGCCGGTTCCGACCAGCCTTCAGTGTTGTCTTCGGGATGATGGAAGACTTTGCCGAGCGAAACCGTAACGTAACCGTTCTGCTGAAATTGCGTATTCATGGTTGTGATTCCCGGCGCATCCTTCTCGGCCCATGTCAGGTAACTCACGAAGCGGTTTCGAGCGGGACGGATGCCGGTCATCAAGCTGGCACGTGATGCCCCGCACGTTGGCACCATACAGTAGGCTCGCTCGAACAGAATCCCCGACGCCGCCAGCCTGTCGATATTCGGGGAATGGATGTGCTGTTTGCCGTAGCAACCTAACTCCGGGCGCAGATCATCGACAGCAATGAATAGGATGTTAGGACGCTTTGCAGCAAGTAACTGATTGGGGAGCAGCAAGGCAAGCAAAAGGAGAAGTCGGTTCATGAGTGTCCATTCAATGTCGAGGTTGATGGCGCAGCCGCAACCCCATCTTATCGTCTGGAACAACCAATTGAACCTTCATCGAGCAGCCGACGTCTTTATCACACCTTTTAGTGGCCGCAAGCAGTGGATCGCTCGGCCTCAAGTTCGTCATGAATCCGTTCAATGTTCTCAGACGGTGGAGATCATGTCACTCAACGTTGTTGGTCTCTCCTTACAGGCATTTGTAAAAAATCTCGCCAGAAGGTTCGAGCATGTGCGATCTGGGATTCGTCAAGGCCCAGATTGAGCGGCGATCGGCGAAGCGCCACAATAACCGGGCGGTTGCTCGAAGCGTAGGCAGAACGGGATCCGTTCCGACCCGGGAAGCGGTGCCCCAAACTCGACCTGCTGGATCTTGAGAACTGGACCACGTCTTTGCGAGTTAGACTCGGACTGCACTGCGGTTCAACGTCA
>JAGQQQ010000016.1 GCA_020426125.1 Planctomycetaceae bacterium | reverse complement strand
CGGGAGTTTCGAGGGTCCAGGTGGCTCCAAGCCCACCCGCCGAATCCTCGAAGTAAGGCAACCAACCCGGAAGGTCAGGGGAATCGAGCAGAGAGAGGCGGTCTGGGATCCTCGGCGCACCGGTGATGCGGACATCCTCGGCGGTGCCGCGCACGTACCAGGCGGTGTGAAGCCCAACCCAAGGAGAATCCGTTCGGGGGTAAGGGGCGGAAAGGAGCGTGTGTCCATTGACCGAATTCGTTCGCAGACCCTGAGCAACCGTCCCCACGGCATGCATGGTCCGCTGCGTTTCTGTCAACGCGGGTTTGATTCGAATGGTCGGAAGATCGTCGCGGAAACTGCCATTGATACAGGTGTCTCGGGTGTACGAGGGACCGGCCCAGCGATCACCGATTGCCAACTGGATCTCCCGAAAGTCGAACGTGGTAAGGTTTCCCTCAATTGTGAATTCGCCAGCCAGAGGACTGATGTAAGCCAAGTATTCATGGTCGTGGCTGGAGAGATGGGCGGCAACGCCGCGACTGGTCGCCCACGCTCCCCAAGGGAAACCGGAGCCGGCGGTGTAATGGGTCATCCGGGGAATCGGCACCCATTCCGGCGGCGCCCCGAAGTTCGAGGGAATGGGATCAATTCCCAGCCCCGTTTTCCATTCCAGGAAGTAACGCAGGGCCGTCACCTGACGATGCCACCGTTCGCTACGGGGCCCCAGTTTGTCCCGGATCTGTTGATGGACCAGAAAGACGATCTCCCGAGAGGGTTCCATCAATTGTGGGTACTGAATAACTGTCCACAGTACGACAGCCTCGGGCCCCCGTTCCGCTCGCAGAACCGGTTCTTCAGAAATGAGTTTGTCGAACTCGACCAGAAGTGACTCGGCGAGTTTGAACTCTTCGGCGGCGATTGCCAGCAGCAATCGGAGGGCGATTTGACTTTTGTTCTCAGCGCGACTCTCAACAATCTCCGAAAGCTCCGGAAGTTTCTCCAACTCCTTCGCCAAACGAACCAAATCGAGGGCCGGAGAGAGCAGATTGCCCCCGATGTCCACCCGCCTGAGGCCATCGGTCTGGTCGAACTGTTTCCAATACGGATCCAACCCCAACTGATCGACAACCGGGGGAGCCGGGTTCGTCGGGGCAAAGTCAATGGGAACTCGGACGACATCGCGGTTCACCGGCAGGACCGCCTCTTTGAGCAATTCATAAGCCCCTTCGGCAGGAGAGGCGATTGTCCGTTCTCTGAGCGCCAACACATTTTCGAGATATTCGTCGTTGAAAATGGTGGCCATGGCCTCAGCATCCGAGCCGAAGGAAACTCCCGGCGCGACAGCGAATGTGATGCAACCAGCCAGCGCGAGGAGGCGCCGAAACACTCCCGGAACGCAGAACCATCGCGTTTTTCGGATCATGCTCACAGACGTCGCCATTTCTCTCCCTGATCGCCAATATTCGTTTCCCTGAGATTGCGCACAATCTCCCTTATTTTCAAGACGTCCCGCCCGTGAGATTCACTTCAGGAATCTCCTTGTTTCCGGTGACCGACCATTCCTCAGTCCCACCTGATCGATGCAACCCATTGAACGAAAAGGCCTTGCAGTTATTTTGGCATCTCTTCGTCTCTTTTTTTGCAAATCACTGTGCGTAGTGGAATGTCTGTGGGCGACTGAGAAAACATGTGAGGCCTGAATCCTAAGTGGAACATCACTTTGGACTGGACGGTTCGGATCGCCACCGTGAACATGTTGGCACCTGTCAAGCGATCTCAGAAAACGTGTCGGTTCCGAGTTTGAGAAACCCCAGTGAGGCCGGTTTGAGCGACGAAGACTTTGTTCTGGCACTACAAGCCCGCGACCCGGCGGCAATTCGCCATTTGACCGATTGCTATCTGCCATCAATCTGGCGGTTTGTGTTTTTTCGGGTGAACGGCGACCGCCACTTGGCGGAAGATATCGTGAGCGAAACGGTCCTGGCGGTGATGAAGACTGCGGCCAAGGAAACCGAGATTCAAAATCCGGCGGCGTGGTTACGAACCGTGGCCGCGAACAAGATTAATGACCATTTCCGCGCCGCGGCGCGGGTTCAGCACTTGATTGACAAAGCGAAGGAATCGGGCCAGACCGTTGACGACGACGACGCTCAGCAGCAGCAGATTCTGGTTGAGCGAAGGATCGAGGTTCGCCGGGCGATGGACCAGTTGCCGGAGAATCATCGCCTGGCCCTGGAATGGAAATACGTCGACCGCCTGAGTGTCCGGGAGATCGCTGGCCGCTTAAATCTGACGGAACGAGCGGTGGAGTCGATCCTGTATCGCGGACGTCGGGAACTGCGACAGAAATTGACGCTGCGAGAAGAGGATGACGATCACGAGGGGCCGCGGGACTCAGGCTCCGAAGATCAGGAATCCGTTGGTGAAGATTCCGCAAATCGTGACGACCAGCATGGTTCGCTGTCCTCGGCATCGACCACGCGGGCGAATCCGCCATAGCCAAGTCCACCAAAGAGGCGGATGCCTTGTGGTTGGCTGAGTTGTTGACAGTGCCCCACCAGGGGTGACGAGAGAAAAGCTCGCCCCACCAGGGGCGACGAGAGAAATCCTTTCCCATTCTGATGGTTTTAAGTGGCGTGTAGACCGCGATGAACAAAGACCAGACACAATTCGATGCCTATCCGGACGAAGGACCCTTGGGGGCGGCTGACCCGGAACTCGAAGCGTTGCTGCGAGACGCCTTTGATGCGCCGCCCGTGCCGCGAACGCTGTTGAAGCGGCTCGATCAGGTGGTTCAACAAGAATGGGGTGTCTCTCCTCAGCTGGCGGGCAGGTCCGGGGATCGCTGGCACCGGTCGCTTTGGAAGGGGGTCCACCGATTGCGCGGATTTCCCATGGCCGCCGCATTGGCGGCAGTCGTGTTGATCGCGGCGATTTTCTATAGCGGCTCGAATTCATACGCTTGGGCAAAGATGTTGAAGGCGGTTGCCGAACAGGGGGTGATTGAATTACGTGGTCCCGACGGAATCCGTTGGCTCTCTTTGTCAGAAGGAATTCTCGGAGAGCGGAGTGGCGAATCCGCGTCCCTGTTAGACGTCCGCCGCCGGACAATCTTAGTGAAAAAACCAGGAAATCCTTCTGCCGCTCGGTATTCGCTCGAAGATTCCACCTCGCAACAAGAATCCGACCTGTTTGTCCGTTTTCTCGCGGGGGAGGGGGTCGGCACTGGCGGGGACAATGTCAATGTTGTCAGCAAGGCCAAAGTCGTGAGCGAGTCGTGGCGGAGATCTGGAGAGGACATTTTGCTCCAGGTCAAACTCGCGGGGAATTCCCAGAAGTTTGACTTGAATCTCTATCTCGATCCCAAATCCCATTTGCCGACACGCTATGAGTTCACGACAGAGGGTGAACAAAAGGTCGCCAAGTCACTGGACTATCCGCAAACCACAGTGGCCGAACTCCAGGAGCGGGACTTCCCGGCCTCTTTGCCAATTGTCGACGCCGAGGGGGGGGATGCGGAAGTGTTGGTGGCTGAAACGATGCTGGAAGTCGATCCCACGCCAGACTCAGGCGACGCGAATCCTCGACTCGCTGCTGTCGATGCGACCTCGCCCAACCTGCCAATTGAATCAGAAGACCTGGAAGCCCCACTCCCATTCGTGGATGCTCCGGCGAAATGGCGGCCCGTCACCGTTCATTCGCGAGAAACGGAGGAGACCGTTCAAGAGATCGGCTCCATTCTTGCCGCGCTTTGGAAAGAGCAGGGGATTCAGCCCGTCGAACCGGCGAGCGATGAAGAGCTGTTGCGTCGCGTTTACATTGACCTCGCGGGACGGACGCCGAGCGTGCATGAAGTTCGGGCCTACCTGAAAGACACATCCCCGGACCGCTACGAACGATTGGTGGAGCGCTTGTTGGCAAGTCCAGATCACGCCTCTCACCTGGCGGCCGTCTGGCGGACATTCCTGATTCCCGAGGGGGTGGATTTGTCGGCTTTCGGAGGGATCCAGGCGTTTGACAAATGGCTCGCCGAGCGGTTCGGCAGCGGAGATTCCTACGACGCAGTGGTCCGTGATCTGCTCTTGGCTGAGGGACGACTGTCCAAATCGGGACCGCTACTGTTTTATTCGGCAGTGAAACTGGATCCCGATCAACTGGCGTCTCGAACGGCTCGCGTCTTCCTCGGCATGCGGCTGGAGTGTGCCCAGTGCCATGACCATCCGTTTGAACCGTGGAAACAGGAAGACTTCTGGGGTTTCGCCGCGTTCTTCGCAAGGATTTCGCGTCCTCAAGCCGCGCTGGAAACGGTTTCCACGGTGATGCGCGTCCGCGACATCGATCGGGGTGAGGTGAAGATGCCCGTCTTCGAGACGGTCGTTGAACCGAAGTTCCTCGACAACTCCACCATCCCGGAAACACGCAAAGAGTCTGCCCGACGGCATCAGCTCGCGGAGTGGTTGACCAGTGCTGAAAACCCCTATTTTGCCCGAGCGACCGCGAACCGGATTTGGGGACACCTCTTCGGCAAGGGGATCGTCGACCCCATCGATGATTTCGGGACACAGCATCAACCGAAATCTCCTGAGCTATTGGATCTCCTCGCTGGGCACTTCATCAGTTCCGGATTCGATCTGCGGGAACTGTTTCGCGTGATCGTGCTCTCGGAGCCCTATCAGCTCTCCAGCGGAGCAAATGAGACCAACGAAGTTCGAACCGACTCTTTTGCTCAAATGAATGTGAAGACCTTAACGGCTGAGCAAGTTTATGACTGCATCACCGTCGCCACGATGCTCGATCCGATGGGACCAACCAATCCGTATGACTTTGAAGTCTCTCGCTTCGGCAACACCGACCGCGAACGGTTTCTGCAACAGTTCCGCACGCCCGCCGGCCGTTCGACCGAATACCAGGGGGGGATTCCCCAGGCCTTGACACTGATGAATGGAACACTCATCGGCGGAGCGACCGATCTCGAACGGAGCGGTCTGCTCAAGAGTCTCGAAGCCCCATTTTTTACAAATGAACAACGCGTGGAAGTCCTCTACTTCGCGACTCTTTCTCGGAGGCCGACGGAGTCCGAAAGCGAGGTTCTCCGCGAGTACCTGCCGAAAGGCGCGAAAGGAGACGCCCTCCGCGAGCCTCTCGCTGATCTGCTTTGGGCATTGTTAAACAGTGCCGAATTCACAATGAATCACTAAGCACCTCACGCCCTTTCGGGCAGTACCAATAACGATGGACTCCTAATTCCTAGTTCCCAGTTCCTAACCCCTTCCTCGAGGCCGTTATGATCCGTTCCCTTTCCCGGCGTCAATTCATAAATTCGCTCGCTGTTGGTGTAGGCGGATTAAGTGCCAGCGGATGGTTTCCGTTGCTGGCCGACCAACTGGCATCGGACGCAACGCGAAAGCGCCACTGTATTCTCCTCTGGATGAGCGGAGGCCCGACGCAGACCGACACATTCGATATGAAGCCGGGCCATGAGAATGGGGGGGAGTTTGAGGAAATCCAAACGGCGGCACCCGGGTTGCGATTCAGCGAACATCTGCCGAAGCTTGCCGAAATGGCCGACAAGCTTGCGGTCATCCGGGGACTCAGCACCAAAGAAGGGGACCATGGCCGCGGCACCTATCTGATGAGGACCGGACGTCCACCCATGGGACCGATTTTGTATCCCAGCATCGGGGCATCGCTGGCGAAGCATCTTGGGCAAGAGGATCGGACATTGCCAAACTATGTCAGTGTGGGAACGTATCGAGCATTTAATCAGGATGCGTTTGGTCCTGGGTTCTTAGGTCCGCGTTATGGTCCGTTGTTCGTTGGAGCATCCGATATCCCTGGACCGATGGCCAATAATCAGCAAGGGTTCCCCGAGTTAAAGGTGCAATCTTTAGATCGGCTGGAGGGGATTACCGACAAACGGATGGACCGCCGACTCGCGATGTGGAAAGACCTTCAGGCGAACTTTCTCACCCGTCATCAATCGGGGGCGCCTAAGTCGCACAATCTTGTTTATGAGGGAGCCGTGCGGCTGATGAACAGTAAGGACGCCGAGGCCTTTGATCTGTCTTCAGAGCCAGAAGAACTGCGAGAAGCGTATGGGCGGACCGTTTTCGGACAGGGGTGCCTGTTAGCACGCCGCCTCGTCGAGCGGGGAGTCTCCTTTGTCGAGGTCTCTTTGGGGACAACGAGCGGCGGTGTCGGTTGGGACACCCATTCGGACAACTTCAATGCCGTCCGCCAGTTGTCGGGAGACTTAGACGCCGGATGGGCGACACTCATGCGGGATTTGGATGAACGGGGACTGCTGGAATCCACGACCATCCTCTGGATGGGAGAATTTGGCCGGACGCCGCAGATCAATCCGAGCGTCGGTCGGGACCATTTCCCCGGGGCGTGGTCGACAGTCCTCGCAGGCGGGGGAATCGCTGGCGGTCAGGCGTATGGGAAAACCAACGAAGGGGGCACGGAAGTCGTCGAGGGGCAAGTGAGTGTTCAGGATCTGCTTGCCACTTTGTGCCACGCTTTGGGTGTCGGCGGCGTCGCGAGCATCGCACCCAGCGGAAGACCAGTTCCGATCGCCGAAGGAACTCCCATCCAAGCGGTGTTGTCATGAAACGGTTGTTCTGCGCCTTTGTCCTCGCAACCATTGGCGGAGTTGGCGTCAGCGCTGATGACGTGAGTCCGTCATTGCCCGTGACCGTTCCGGTCAAGAAGTTGTCCGTGGCGACGCCCACCACGACCGAAATGCCCGCAATGATCGCGGTTCGCGAGCAGGTCGAGCCGACCTTGCCGGATGCTCGCTTGCCACAGTATCAACTCAGTGGATCCCAATCGGATTGGCTGCCCCACCTTCCCCAGGATGGTGGAGGTCTCCGGTTCCTGCTGGCCTTGCCCGAGCGGCCATTGCTGATCGAAGCGGAGATCACGATCGATGGAGAACCGTTTCGCAAGATTCGCAGCCAGCGAGTTTCGGAGATTCTGAAGGTCGCAAAAGAACCGAGATCGAACATCGAGGTTTCCGCACCGACAGAAAGTTCGGACGACGCCGAATCTGTCGAGTCCCCGCCCAACGAAGTGGAAGGGGCCACCGAGACAACCGAAGTCGCTCCCGACCCCGAAGGGGAGTCGGACGCTGACGAGGACGCAGAAGCGGAGTCGGAAGAGAAGAAAGTCGCGGAGCCGACGGAACCGCCCTATTCTATTGCCCGGGAGGGGAGCGAATTCGTTCGCCGTTACCTCGATGCGGTCGGACGGGATCTGAGCGATGAAGAAGTCCACTGGTTGGTCTCTCACCGGTTAGAAGGCCCGGAGTTGCTGTTGCTCAATGACAATTTTCAACAGTTCCGCGCGGGCCAGCGTCCGGCCTTCGAGGTCCTTGATCGGAATGGAGACAACCGGATTGACGAAGAGGAATCGGATTCTGCGGTCAAGTCCTTACAGTACTGTGATCTCAACCGTGACCAAGTGATCACGTTCGCGGAGATTGGCGAGATTGCCAAGGATCCCCGTCCCCGGGACGAGAAGAAGCACGCTGCGGGGCGATTGGTGTATCCGGTGGCTGCGGCGGACCAGGTCAAGAATCTCTACAGCCAAATTGCAGGTCGTTACTCTCCGGGGAAGCCGATTGATGAGGCGCGAGTTCCCCGTTTTGATGACGATCAAGATGGCCAATTCAGTGCCGAGGAGTTGGAACGTCTCCTGACTGGCGACGCGGATGTTGCCGTGTCATTGAACTTTGATCGACAATCTCCCGAAAAGTCGACCGTGACCCTGCGTCAGCTTCACGACAGTGTCGCGGAAGACGCATCATTTTCCCCTACGGGCGAAGGAATTCGCTTGTCACTGGGCCACGCGGATGTGGTGATTTCCGGAGTGCAAGGGCCATCTGGGGATCAAGTGTCGCTGGGGGCCGTTCAGGACGGGTATCCCATCTTACCGGGGCTTGATCCCAACGGAGACGGCAGGCTGACCATTCGCGAGATGCGAAAACTCTCGGAATCCCTGCGTGTTTTTGATCGCAACGCGGACGGACAAATAGAGACCAGCGAAGTCCCCGGAACAATTCGGCTTTGTATTGGATTGGGGCCAGTCGTCGATGAAGAGTTGGCGGCGATCCGCAGAAACGTTGCTCCCGGAGTGACGACAGACGTCATCGGACCGGAATGGTTTACGCGAATGGACCGCAACGAAGACAACGACCTGACTCGCGAAGAGTTTCCGGGAACCGACGACCAGTTCGCGGCACTCGATGTCGATCAGGATGACCTGGTTAGCGCCCAAGAAGCGCTGGACTTCGAGAAACAACAGCCTTCAGAATGACTGAGACTTGGGTTCGATAGCGGATTCCCGAATTTCAGGCGATATGGAATATGTAAGCGATGAATCGACTAGACATGAGCACTCAGCCGACACAAAAAGCCAATGACAATGGCCGTCCCCACTCCGCGAACACAAACGTTGGCGAAGCGGTCGACCGGTTTCATGAAAAATTCGCCCTACTGCGGGAACAGCTTGGGGGAATCATCGTCGGCCAGAATGAAGTCTCTGAACAGTTGCTGATCGCGCTGCTGTGTCGCGGGCATTGTATTCTGCAAGGGATGCCGGGGCTCGCGAAGACGACGTTGATCGCGACGCTCGCCTCCTTGATTGATCTTTCCTTCCGCCGGGTCCAGTTCACGCCCGATCTCATGCCAGGAGATATCACGGGAACAGAGGTCCTTGAAGAGGATCACACAACGGGCAAACGCATCTTTCGGTTCGTCGAAGGACCGCTCTTCGGCAATGTCATTCTGGCGGATGAGATTAATCGGACCCCACCCAAGACACAGAGTGCGCTGCTTGAGGCGATGCAGGAACGGCAACTCACCGTCTGCGGAAAGACGTATCAACTGCCGGATCCGTTCTTCGTCCTCGCGACGCAGAACCCCGTTGAGACGGAAGGGACCTACCCGCTTCCTGAGGCTCAGTTGGACCGGTTCCTGCTAAAGATCCACGTCCAGTACCCGAGCCGTCAGGAGGAACTGGAGATCGCCCGTCGGCAGACAACCGACTATCGATTCGACACGAAGACCGTCCTCGATGTCGACGACATCCACGAGATGCAGTCACTCGTCCGGAATGTGGTGGTCTCCGACCATGTCTATGAAGCGGCGCTCGATCTCGTCCGGGGAACGCGTCCCGAGGAAGATGCGTTGCCGCAGGAACTCAAGAATATGGTCCAATGGGGCGCCGGCCCGCGTGCGACCATCGCCTTACTGATGGCCGCCAAAGCCCGAGCCCTGCTGAACCGCCGCTGCCATGCGACGACAGCCGACCTCGCCGCCGTGGCGCATCCCGTGTTGCGACACCGGATCATTCTGACCTTTAATGCCGAAGCGGCCGGTGTCGACGCGGACTCCGTGCTAACCAAGATTCTTCAGGCGACGAAATCATTACAGAAACCCGCTGCGGAGCCCAAAAGTTAATCACCTCTGACAAAGCATACCCCTTCGCATTTCTTGCTTGCGTCCAAGTCAAATGGCCCGTTGATGATTTCCTTCTTTCGTGACAAAGCGACCCGTGATGCTGCTCCTCCAGCAGCGAGGGGCGGAAATTCTTTCGCGGCGGAGCTTGTTGATCCGCGAGTGATGGATCAGATCGGCCATTTGGAGCTAATTTCGCGGACCGTTGTCGATGGTCTTCTCGCAGGGAAGCATCGATCCACAACAAAAGGGGGCTGTTGCGAGTTTGCCCAGCATCGTCAATACGCCCCCGGGGATGAGATCCGCCAGATCGATTGGCAGGTCTATGCCCGAAACGACCGGTACTTCATTCGGCAGTTCGAAGAGGAAACCAATCTGCACGGCATCCTCGCGGTCGACACCAGCGGATCCATGCGGTTCGGTTTGTCGACGGTCTCCAAGCTTGACTATGCCAAACAAGCGGCGGCGTGTATTGGACGCTTGCTCTTACGGCAGCGCGATGCGGTGGGGGCGGTTGTCCTGAATGAGTCCCGATCGTTGTTTGTTCCGCCTCGGCAGCACGCGGCTCATTTGCAGGCGTTGTTGTCCGCGCTTCAAGCGGCGGAGGCGAGCGAAGGCGGAAATCTTGGACAGTTAATTCAGTCGGTGATTCCGCGATTCAAGCGACGAGGGCTGTTTGTCCTATTCTCGGATTGCTTTGGCGATCTGGAGGCTCTCGGGAAGGCACTGCGAATCGTCCGCGCGCGGGGACACGATGTTGTCGTGATGCACGTCATGGCTCCCGAGGAAGTGCACTTTGACTTTCGACGCTGGTCGTCTTTTCGCTGCCTGGAAGTGTCGGGACAGAAGATCAGCCTGGATCCGGCCGCCGTTCGGGATGAGTATTTGAAGCGCGTGAAAACATTCCTCGACCAACTTGAAGAACTGGTCACCGGACTCGGGGGAGATTATGTCCGAATGACGACGAATCATGATCTGTCGGAAACGCTCGGTTGGTTTCTGAGAAATCGAATGGCCCGGGCGTGAGAGCGGCGCCGTGCCAACAAGGATGCCCGGAGGGCATCCGCTAAACCGGTGCCGTTTTGTCACACATTTCATGTCTACGAGCGTGCTAACTGCTAATTCCTATCTCCTAACGACTAATTCCTATCCGTGAGTTTTTTAAGTCTGGCATTTCTGTTCGCATTGCCGCTGGCGCTCGCGCCGGTGTTACTGCATCTGTTCGATCGGCGACGCAATGTCGTGATTGAATGGGGAGCAATGCAATTCTTGCAGGAAGCGGCGACTCAGCGGACCAGTGCCCGGAAGTTAAAGCAGTGGCTGCTGTTGTTGCTGCGTGTCCTGGCTGTTGCCGCTTTGATATTCGCTATGGCGAGGCCGTTACTTCAGGGGAGTTGGTTCGGACGGGAGGAACTCGGAGAAACGGTTCTGGTGCTCGACAATTCCCTGTCGATGCTTCGCAAAAACGGTGAGTCCACCCAGTGTCAAGCAGCGGTGGACCGGGCACTCGCGGTCGTCGACGAACTTCCGCAGGGAGAGTACGTGCGGGTGCTGTTGTCTTCGCCCTATCCGATTTGGGTGACGGCCGGGAGTGTCCGAATTGATGATATCTCTCGGACATCGGTGGCCGATCAACTGAAAGAGTTGTCAGCCAGCCAGGGGACCAGCGACTTGTTGTCGTCCCTGTTTACGGCAGTCCAGGCGGAGCTTCAGCCCTTGCAGCAGCAGCGACGGGTGATCCTGTTGACGGATGGGCAAGCCCATGACTGGAGCCTGGAGGAGGAGCAAAGTTGGCAAAGATTTCAACAGGTGCTGACGGACGCACCCGTTCCGACGTCCCTGAAAATCATCGAGGTCAGCGAATCCAACGGCACCGGCGAGAATCTGTCCGTGGCGTCACTCACGTCGAATCGCATGACGGTCGGACCAGGGCAGCCGTTTCAATTGACGGCTCAAATTCAAAACTTCGGAACGGAGACAACGTCACCAACATCGGTGGTTTGGTCGGTGGACGGGGACGAGTTGCACTCCAGCCATGTCCCGGATCTGGACTCGGGGGGAGTGCACGATGTCGTCTGGAAATACTCGCTGAGCGACCCGGGTGTTTACTCGCTGAAATGTTCGCTGGACGCGGAGGATGATCTTCCCGCGGATAATGTCTCCGAGTTCGTGATTGAAGTCGTCGAGCAGATGCCGGTGCTGCTGGTGGAAGGCTCGCCGGAATTGGCCGACTTACAGCGGGATGCCTTCTTCGTGGAAGCCGCTCTTGGTTGGGTTGACGGGGAGCGCAAGATCGAACGAGGCGTCTATCTGCCGACGGTTGTGACGCCGGATCGGCTGTCGTTTCTGGATCTGTCCGAATTCCAGGCCATCGTGATTCCCAACTTGACGTCATTGGAGCAGGAAGCGGTTGACCGATTGCAGGATTTTGTATCGGGTGGCGGCGGCTTGTGGCTGGCGATGGGACCACGCACGGACATCGATACCTTTAACGAACGGCTATTCGCCGATGGCAACGGGCTCGCCCCGCTGGGCCTCGATCGAATTGTTGACGAAGCTCCCGGAGATGACGAGCAGCCGGAAACGAAGATGAATCCGTTCGTCAGCGAACATCCCGCGACCCGGCAGCTCACCGACACGGATCAACTCGACTTGGGGGAAGTCACCGTCTCGCGTCGGTTTCGCTTCATTCCGGCGCCCCCAGGAGAAGAGGCGTCCGTGTTGCTGAGCCTGACCAATGGAGAGCCGGTGGCCGTGGAGAATGTGTTTGGTCGAGGCCGCGTCGTTGTGCAGGCCTTGCCCTTGCGGATGCAGTGGAGCGGCCTGGCCCGGTCTCAGTCATTCGTTGTGATGGTCCACGACTGGATGGACTACCTGATGGAACCCCTCGCGACGCGATACAACTTACAACCGGGGGAACCGCTGGCGGTTCGATTGGCGGACTCAGAGACGCGGAGCGCGACGCTCCAAACGCCGCAAGGGGACACCGTCGAATTGACTGCGGATAACACCACGGGGGGTGTCTTGTTTCGCAGTAAACGGACGGTTGTTCCCGGGCAGTACCTGTTGGAGACTGGTGTCTCGGGCGACGCGATCCCGTTCGTTGTCGAACGTTCGACCGAGGAATCTCAACTGACTTCGTTGAGTGTCGACGAACGGAAGCAACTGGAAACGTCGACAACTCCGCTACTGGCGGAAGGGAATCGCGCGGCCGTTTCGACCGCCCAGCAAGAGCCGCTGTGGCCACTATTGCTCATGATCTTGATTGTCATCATCGCCGGCGAATTGATTCTGTCGGGCATGATTTCCCGGGAACGGTTCGGCTCCGATCCGATCGCGGAGACTTCCCAGAACTGGACGGAAGCGTCATCGAGTCCCTGGGGTGCGATGACCAGAGACGATCTCGAAGCCACGGCCAGCGTGACGGCCTCCCGTCGCCAAGAGTCGACAACAGTCGCGAACTCAGGAGTGACCTAAAAATTATTGTCGTGTTCTCGGAGATATCAGAATCCCCCACATAGGACGGTCGCCATGAAGCCAATAGTGGGTAGTTGTTAGGG
>JAGQQQ010000305.1 GCA_020426125.1 Planctomycetaceae bacterium | reverse complement strand
TGAGTTTCCGCTCGGAGAATCTCGCTCACCTCGGTGTGTCGTCTTTCTTCATGGTCTGGCCGGTTCCGCCTCGAGCCCTTATATCGTGCGGACGGCGAAAAAGTTCCGAGAGCTCGGCTATCGGACAATCCGTGTCAATCTCCGAGGGGCCGCCTGCGACGGCAAATTCGCCCAGCGTCCCTACCATGCTGGCTGTTCGGACGATGTGCAATTTCTGATGGAGGAACTCTCCCGACGCCATCCCGAGACGCAGTTTTCCCTGGTGGGTTTTTCTCTCGGCGGGAATGTCGTTTTGAAATGGGCCGGAGAATACGGTGACCAATGGACCGGCCGGGTCACGAAAATTGTCGCTGCGAACCCCCCCATCGATCTGGCCGTTTGCTCAAGTCGAATCGGCACAGTGCTCGGGGGATTTTACGATCGCTATTTCGCTCGAATTCTTTACGGAAAGGTCAAGGCCGTTCCTCACTGGTGGGAACTGAGCCGTTTTTGCAGATTGGGAACCCGCCCTCGCGGAATCGTAGAGTTCGACGACGCCTTTACGGCTCCGATGAACAACTTTGCCTCGGCTTTGGAATACTACGCCGATGCCAGTGCTGCCAGGGTCATGGGGCGGATTACCTTGCCAACGACGATTGTCTCCGCCGAGGACGATCCTTTGGTGCCTTCGTCCCTGTTCCGGGAAACTGCTCTTTCACGGTCCATTGACGTTCATATGACCCGATCCGGTGGACATTTGGCTTACATGGGCCGTCGCGGAGTCGACCCAGACCGATACTGGCTTGATTGGCGGATCATCGAATGGATTGAACAGAGTTACGACAACTCCGGCCGACTGCTGATTCCGTCTGATTGTGATGACATGCTCTTGCGTGCCGTGTAGCGACGCACTCGACGTGTCCGGACATCCGGATGACGTTCTCCAGATCACTACCGCGTTGTCACAACTGAAAATTTGAGTAAGCATCCTGCTTGCTATGTTTTCTGACGCGTATCTCGCGAGCTGGACGCTTACCCCACGAAAATCGCACCCCAAAATCCCGCTGTGACATGGCACTACGATTGTAGAGCTTCCGCGACATCTGTGCTGTAGGCCGTTCGAGCGGGCAGAAATCCCACGAACGTCGCCATGACCAGCAGAACGGGAACGATCACCAGTTCCAGCGAATTGAACGCGAGGGGATCAATCAGAAGTCCACTCCGTGCTTCGATGATTGGCGCCGCGACGAATACGAGTCCATGCCCGAGCAGGATTCCGGAGATTCCTCCCAACAGGCACAGCAACATCGACTCGAGAAGTATCAGGGAAAAGACGGTTCCTCGTCTCGCCCCGAGCGCTCGCATAATCGCAATTTCCCGTTTGCGATCAGACATCGAATTATAAATGCTGACGAAGATCCCGATTCCAGAAACAGCAATGATTAAGCCCGTGAGATAGAGAAACGCGAGTTGGATGTTTCCCACGAGGTTGCGTAGCAATTGATCCATCACCCGCACCGGGTTAATCGCTTGAGCCTGATTTCCATCGCTAAAGTCAGTTTGCCATTTCAACGCCAGTCCGGATTTCTGAATCTCATTTCCTTCAAACACAATCAAAATGGATGAGACGGACTTAAGCAACGTCGAAACGGGACCATGGTGATGATGGTGCGCATGCTCCTCAGGCGTTTCGTTCTCGTGTTTCCTCAACTCTTCGATATCTTCCTGATACCGCGTGATCACATCCGCTTCCGATTCTCCAAAGAATATCGCTTCGCGAGTGACCATCTCCTGCCAGGGACGGCTATGGTCATCCAATTGGAAAAACCCATCAATATGGACAAACACGGACCGATCATTCGGCGTGCCGGTCGGGGCCAGCACCCCTTGCACCGTGAACAGTTCATCATGGACGTGATCGTCCTGTCCCGAGTGAATCATCTTAAACTGGCTGCCGACATCCCAGCCATTTCGACGAGCCACTTCAGACCCGATCACAGCATCCCATGTTCCCCGAAGGCCGTTCCCTTTGACTCGAAATTTCTGACCAGGAACATAGTCCACGAGAAAGTATTGGGGCGTGGTCCCAACGATCGGGAAGTTGCCGACCTCGGTCTGGTCACCCACATTCACGGGAATGGCATACTGGACATTCGGGCGTGCCGCCAATTCCTCATAAAAGCGCCACGGCAACGTGTTCACGGCCCGATCCACCCGGTAGATCGTACTGAGCACGATCTGGAGCCCGCTACCCTGATGAGGGCCAACAACAATGTCGTAACCGCTTCCCGTCTGACGAAACAACCTGGTGACGGTACTGTTCAGAACCAACACCGCAATCATCAATGACACACCCAGTGCGACGCTGAGTCCTGTGAGTGTGGAGGAGAGCCAGCGCTGCCGAAGGCTGCCGTATGCAATGGAAAACAGATTCACGCCGACACCCCCACCTTGTTGAAATCGCTCAGCTTTTCAATCCGTTCGAACTGTTCGGAAACGGCTGGCGAATGTGTGACCAGTACCAGAGTAACGTCATTTTCGTTGCACGTTTCTCGAAGCAATTTCAAAATCGTGTCCTGATTGGCCAGGTCGACGCTCGCAGTCGGTTCGTCGGCGAGCATCAAAGCCGGTTTGTTCGCCAGAGCCCGGGCGACAGAGACCCGTTGTTGTTCTCCGACCGACAACTGTGCCGGGCGATGTCCCAGTCGCTTTCCGAGTCCGACCCGGTCGAGCAGTTCCTTGGCGTAGGCTCGGTTCGCCTTACCGGAGAAGGTCATTCCCAGTAAGACGTTGTCGAGAGCGGAAAAGGCTGGCAACAGGTGGAAAGTTTGGAACACAATCCCGATTCGCTCCGCTCGAAAGCGGTCTCGGGCCTGCTCCACGAGTTGGGAAATGTCGGTCCCTTGAATCTTCACTTCCCCGGAATCGGGAGTCGAGATTCCGGAGATGACGTTGAGGAGGGTTGTTTTCCCCCCGCCGCTCTCCCCGATCAGGGCCACTTGTTCCCCCTGCGGCACTTCAAACTCCGGGATATCCAGCACGGGCAAAACGCCCCCCCCCGGCTCCCGATAACTCTTCTTGACATTCTTCAGCAGCAGTGACATCAGTTTGGTGCTTCCGGTTCGATGGAAGATCTCCTCCAGCGACGGACGCCGGGCGGTTTCCCTGACATCTTTGCAGACAACCTCCACCCGGACCAGCCTTTCGCTCGCCATTTCGTTTTTCGAATGGTGATCTTTGCGAAAACCGTTTCGATGTCGTTCCGCGCCAACGCGACAACCGAAAAACCTGTCGTCCTCTTGACGGCAACCTCGCGTCATCAAACAATGCCCCCCAAAATCGGTATTTAAGAAAATTGACGACAAGGACAATCTCGCTGTGGCGGAAGAAACTCGCTGGTTGAGTTGGAATGAACTTCCCTGGTTGCAGCGGAGTGCCCCCGCAGCGCCGTTGCTCCGACTCGGGGAAAGGCTCCTGAGATCGGATTCCTTATCCGAGATCCTGGCGGACATTGCCGCGGAATTCGGGGTTCCCAACTGTGGTCTATTTGTTCGCGACGAACGCTGGACCAAACTCGCCGCCCGAGGAGATGTGGAGGGGACCATCTCTGGACCGTTAATGACCGATGTCATGGACCGCGACGCGGCCCGCGTCAGCATGGATCCTGAACAGTCGCCCGTGATTCTCACCCCCGTCCCCTCCCATCGTCAGGCTGTCCTCCTTCTCAGCGGAAATCGCTTGGACCCCAGCCAGCTTTCGGAAGCCCTCGTCATCGGCCGCCTCCTGGCAAGACGGCTCGACCAGTTCGAAGAACGAAAGGCACTCGAAGCTCGGGCAGTCCGACTCCGCTCAACCTTGGAACTCGCCCGCAAATTCGCCGGGGAAACCGAGACGCAAAAACTCCTCGAACGGCTCGCGGAGGAGTCGGCTCGGCTCCTGGGAAGTGACCGGGCGAGTATCTTCATCTGGGATCAGGAGAAACACCAGCTTGTCGCCTGCCCAGCCTTGGGAGTCCCGGGCGGCAAACTCTTCATCCCCGACAATCGCGGAATCGTCGGCGAAGTGATTCAACATCGCAAGCCGGTCCTCGTCGACGATGCGTACTCGGACTCTCGCTTTGACCAGAGTGTCGATAAAAAGTCGGGCTATCGCACTCGGAATCTGCTCGCTGTGCCGCTTTGGGATGCCGAAGGAAATTGCCTGGGGGCGTTCGAACTGATCAACAAGTTAAATGGGGATTTTACCGACGACGACATTCTCGCCCTGGAGGACTTTTCCATCCAGGCAGCGACGGCGATCGTCAATACCCAGGAACTGGAAAACCTGTTGCGGAGCAATCAGCAACTTTTCGAGTTGGTTGGTCGGGAAGGCCGGATTGTCGGCGAAAGTGCGGCGATGGTCGCACAGCGAACGACGATCGAACGGCTTGCCCAGACGGATCTTCCCGTTTTGATTCTCGGAGAGAGTGGCGTGGGGAAAGAGGTCGCGGCGCAGGCGCTTCACCAACAGGGGACGCGAGCGAAGCAGCCGTTTATCGCCGTCAACTGTGCTGCCTTGGCCGAGACCCTGCTCGAAAGTGAACTGTTTGGACACGAGAAGGGAGCCTTCACCGATGCCCAGTCGACTCATATCGGCAAGTTCGAACTTGCCGAAGGGGGGACGCTCTTTCTTGATGAGATTGGCGATATGAGTCTCGGTGGGCAGGCGAAACTTCTCCGTGTCCTCGAACAGAAGGTGATTACGCGCGTCGGGGGCACACAGACGATTCCCGTTAACGTCCGGGTCATCGCCGCGACCAACGCCAACCTTCCCGAAAAAGTTCGCGACAAAGAATTTCGCCAGGATCTTTACTACCGATTGAGTGTCGTGACATTGGAGATCCCTCCGCTGCGGGAACGACCCGAAGATATCCTGTCATTGGGAAAACACTTCCTAGAAAAGTTCTGTCGGGATGCCAATCGCAAGCCGCTGCCGATGTCTCCTGAAGCGGAGAAGCGGCTTCAAATGCACGGCTGGCCCGGCAATGTCCGCGAACTCCGAAACCTCATGGAGCGGATCGCCTTTCTCTGCGTTGGAGATCGTGTCGAAGTCGACGATCTGGCATTCATCCTAAGTCCTAAGAAAGATGCGTTCGACGATCTCTCCGACGGCATCGGCCTGACCGAAGCCACCAATCGCTTCCAGATGGAATACATCAAACGAGCCGTCAAACGGATGGGCGGCAACATGAGCGATGCCGCCGAATTCCTCGGCCTGCACCGATCCAACCTGTACCGAAAGATGCGGCAACTTGGAATGGAAGTCGATGATGTTAAGCCATAGTCCCTTGGATGAGGCCGCCGGATTCTCGCACTTCGTTCTCGGGTCTTCGAGGCTTAGTCAATCGTTCTAAGTACAGCTGGGTTTTTTGAGACTCTGCAATTCGACTGTTTTATCCGCTGCGGTCTTTGTGATGTCGAACTTCCTCCAGCGTTCGCCGTTAATGCTTCTTGGCATGCTGCTCTTCCAGTTTGCGGTGGTGTGCGTTGCGATCGTGATCACACTGGAGAATGCCCTCCTCGCGGAGCGGTTCTTCAGTGTAGATTTGTGGAAGCGCGTCGTCGAATTATCGGGGGGACGATTTCAGCAACTTCCCACCGGGCCAACGGCCGTGGCCTCACTGCCGGGAGCCTGTTTGCTGGCGGCGGTTTGGACGTTGGGCCCACCGCTTCTCGCCGCCGGGTGGGGGCGCTTCCGGTCGGCGGAATCGACGGCGGACCATTTCGAATCAGCGGCCGTTGTGGGAGCAAAGTTTTCGGTTCCGTTAGCGGTTCTTTGTCTGGCCTGGATGATGTCTTGGGGATTGGACTATGTCGCCATCAATTGGCCTTTCGCCGTGGCGGTCGCCCTCGCAGGGAGCTTTCACGGTGTCATCGCCCTCCCCGGTCCGAGACGGGACGAGTTGGCCCAACCAAAGAAAGCGACGATATGGCCCGTCTGGGGGGCCATTTTGCTGTCGATGGCGATTTGGACGGCCATGAATTGGGGGTTGTGGTATTCGCTCCGTCTCCCCCACGGCGACTCCGCGATGTATGAGGAACACCTCTGGAATTTTCTCCATGGCAAGGGCTTTCGCAGCTACCTCGATCAGGGCCTGTTTCTGGGGGAACACATTCAAGTCGTGCATGTGCTGTTGATTCCCGTCTATTCCTTCTTTCCCTCTCATCTCACACTGGAACTGTGTGAATCCCTCGCCCTGGCTTCGACGGCGTGGCCCGCCTATCGGATTTCCCGCAGGCATCTGGGACGCGACGCCGCGAAGTGGATTGCGTGGGCAACGCTGCTGTATTTCCCGATGCACTATCTCGACATCGCGATCGATTTGAAGACGTTTCGGCCAATCGCCTTTGGCATTCCGGCTGTCATGTGGGGGATCGATTGCCTGGAACGCAAACGTTGGGGATGGATGGCCGTCTGCTTCGCCATCGCGCTCTCCGCGAAAGAAGACTACGCCATCATCCTGGCTCCGCTCGGAGGCTGGATAATCGTGAATGCGTGGTGGAATCGTCAGTCAGAGAAACCTGTAGGCCGACGCAGGGAAATGCTGATCGGCGCGGCGCTGGCAGTCTTTGCGACGGTGTATCTGGCCGTCGTCGTCAAATGGGCGATCCCCTGGTTCCGTGGAGGAGAGACAGTTCATTACGCCCGGTACTTCGAAGAGTTCGGGGAGACACCGGTTGAAATTCTCACAAATATGGTTCGCCGTCCCGGCACATTGGTCGGCAAGCTGCTGACGCCCGTTTCGATTGCCTTGGGGCTACAACTCGTGGTGCCGGTAAGTGCGTGGCGGAGTTGGTCACGGCTGCTGATCGCGGCGCCGTTATTCGTTTTGTTGTGCCTCAATGAGCTTCAACAGAACATGCCCGGTCACATTCGTCCGGCCCACCATTTTCACGCTCCACTCATTCCCGTCATCCTCTGGGCCGCCTGTTTTCCGGGCGGAGGACGTCAATCGGAGGAAGAAAATGGACAACACGCGCTCGCAGCCAGCAAATACTGCTTCTCGCTCGCGCTGGGTACCTGTCTGATCTTTAGCCTGTCGCCCCTTGGAATCGGATTCTGGGATCCCGGAAGCGCGATGTCTTGGAATCGGCTCTACGTTCCCGATGAGCGGGCCGAGCAGTTCGCAAAGATCCCGCCGTTGATCCCAGAATCGGCACGAGTCGCCTCGACCGATTTTGTCCATCCTCGATTCACGCATTACGATCGGTCCTACGACTACAGCGACTATCCCCGCAAGGTCTCAGACTATCTCCCCAAGGTTCCCGATGACACGGACTACATCGTCCTGGACTTCGCACATCCCTATAGTGCGGTCCGACGCCCCGAGGATGTCCGCGAACTGAACGAGTCCCCCGAAAAATGGGAAGTCGTTCCGATCGAAACGCAGGGACTGTTTCTGGTGTTGAAGCGAATTCCCCCACAGCAGGCAGAGGACAGCGGCGACCGATGACTTCCGAAGAGGACAAACCCGAATCGACGAAGACTCCCAACGCAATCGTCCGACCGTTGGCCTATTGGATTTTCGGCGGGCTGTTGGCAGTGGTTGTCCTGTCGCTGACGATGGCGTTTGCTCCCGTCAGTCTGAAGCGGCTGGGGCTGTTCTTTGCCGTCTTCGGGGCGGCTGTCGGAATGGTGCTCAATTGGCTCGCGGGAGAGTTGCGACTGAATCGCGACCGGCGACTGGATGTTCTCTGCGGCACACTGACTCTGCTGGGAATGCTCAATTTGACGTACGCCTCCTACCAGCAATTTCACAATGCTCGTGAGCAATGGGCCAAGGAGCACCCCGGCGACGTCGCCGCGATCAATGCCTTGGAAAAGATGACGCAAGCCGACCCGGAACTCGCGGAGCAGTACAAACGGGAGCGATCCGAGTATGATCCGCGTTTCGTGGACTATCTCACGCATCGGACGTCGGCCTTGGGCGAGATGCCCGTGAGTGGGGCTGTGGCGATCTGGCTGGGGGAAATTGCGGTGGCAATTGCCGCTTCCGTCTGGATGTTTCGCCTCCCCGCGAGGAAATTCGTCGAGTCCCTTGAGAAAACAAACGCAGAGTGAAGGACAAACCCGAGATGGGACTGATTGTTGGACTGGGAACGGATATCGTCGAAGTTGTTCGCATTGGGGAAATGATCGAGCGTCACGGCGAATTGTTCCTGCAACGGGTCTATACGGAACAGGAAATCAAGTACAGCCAACGCCACAAGCAGGCCATCCAGCACTACGCTGGCCGCTGGGCCGCGAAGGAGGCGG
>JAGQQQ010000304.1 GCA_020426125.1 Planctomycetaceae bacterium | reverse complement strand
TCCCTCCGAACCGGACGGGCGGGTTTCCCGCATCCGGCTCTCCGGTTGGTGGTTTTACCTCACGGAGGATTGGCAGGCCAATCCCCGCCCCCTGGACCTTCGGGCCGTAGCGTTTGGTGGGGGAATCATCGATGACTAGCAACACGCGATGGAGTTCGCTTAACGCGACTTTCAGGACAACGGCCAGCAGCCGCATCCCCACACGTTTCCAACTCCGTCCCACGGTCTGAAGGGAATCGTAATGGTCCTGATAATCGTCGCTCTCGCCAGCCGTCCGGATCCAAGCGGCAACCACCCGCCGCCCTTGTGCGAACAGGATCCCGATCATCATCAGCGGCAACCGCTAGGCCGATCGGCCATGCAACGGTCCGGACAATTGGTCAATCCACTCTTTGATTTCGCGCGGAGCGTGAAACGATGCGATCCGTGGCTCTCCTGGGAAATCTTGATGCTGTCGTCAACATCAATGTCCCCAAGAGCCACACTTTGAGACAGCCCAATCTGCCTTTGGAAGTGAACCGTTTTCCAGAAAGTGCGGTTTCTGTCGCTACGGGCAGCAATTTTCCCGTCGAGAGGTGTTCGGCTAAGTCAGTCGACGTCACCGGATTGTCCCGAGAAGATTGCTCATTCGAAATTCGAGTGGACGAGGCAAAGGGCTCTCTCTCCGAACATGTGAGCCTTTCTCGGCTACTTGGGTTGAACGGAAAAGAATCCGCCTCCAAATCCGCCAGCTTGGCCGCCTGAACCACCGCCTCCCAAACCGTGGACAGGCAATCCGTCGAGTGAACCAGCGTTCCCGGATTGGACAAAAGTGATGACTCGTTCAATCTCCCGATGGACACGTCGCGGCTGGTGAATCACCAGAACCGACATCGAGACAGTGATCCGTTGTGATGAAGGAGCGGCCTCTTTCTTCGAAACCCCGTCCGCCGAAATTTGGTGTGGTCGCTGATCGGAAGTGGAGGCGAGCAGGAGCATTCCGTCTTCGAACTTTTCGACCTTCTCCCAAGCTTCCTTCTCCAGGAGTGAGGGAAGAAATCTCTTGAGCGACTCGGCGACCTCTGACTCGAGCCGGTAATACCGCGTGATGAACTCCTCCTCGTCGACATCCCGCTCAGGACGACGTTTGGAGTGGAGGAGCGCTTCACGAAACTTTCCCAGGAGTTGGTCGACTTCCAGGAGGTCGGGATCCGAGTTGCGGGTTACGAGAATGCCCGCTTTCGGGAATAACGCGTTGCCACCGTTTCCCCCGACCTCGATCCAGTGGCCGCCGGATTGGGAATACAGAGCGTCCAAGAGCGCGTAGGACTCGTCCCAGTCCCGACAAAGGTCACGGACATCGAACACAGCGGTCGACTGGCTGTGAACCCAGGCTGATCCGGAGATCCATAAGACTCCGTTCTCAATCTGCCAACCCAGATCGCCAGGAAGTTTTTCCAGCAGCAGATCCAGAACCGTTCGCAGGCTCTGTTGCTGGACGTTCAGGGAAACGGGTTCGCGATCCTGGAATCCCGAGGAGCGAAGCCAAATGGGATCAAACCGAATCTCGACTTTCGACAAGTCAGCAATTTCCGTCATCGCGTCGACGAGC
>JAGQQQ010000303.1 GCA_020426125.1 Planctomycetaceae bacterium | reverse complement strand
AGGGAAACTGAGCCGTATGGGGACTCCAGGGAATCGTCTGGGGGGGATCGTGGAGCCGTTATGGAGAGAGCACTTCTTCGGCGACACCGGTCGTGGAAACGATGAGATGCTGCACGGGCAAACGGGGCTCGGAGTCGGCCATGCGCGTCATGTCGCGGAGGGTGGCTTCGCGGAAGCGGAGCATGCCCACCTGATTTTGTGACTGGGAAGAATGAAGGGGGTGTGTCAGGTGGTTCAGAGCCTCTCGGAACTGGTCCGCGATCGCGAAAGCGGCCCGTTTGTCCGAGGAGCGAGAGAAGCAATGAATGTCCACGAGAACAAACAGCGTGTCCGTGGACCGGCTTCGATGAACCAGATCGTCGACCGTCGTCAGCCAAAACTCGCACCAGGATTCGAGACGGGACGCGTCGAGTGGAACGCCGGGGAACTGAACGGGCACCTCGGCGGGAGCCTGGCTGCCAACGAGTTGTTGGAGGCAGGCTGTGATGTCGGTGACGTGGAGCATGGGGAAAGGAGGGAACAGAGGTCGGGGGGCAGGGGTCAAGACAAGGAGAAGAGTGAATGGAGTTTGCGGGAGATGCTGAGGAGAGCGCGGCGGAGCATGGCTTTGGGGGCCATTTTTGAGGTGCCGTATTCGAGATAGGGAACGTAAGGAACGGCGTTGGTCGCGATGATCTCCGTGGAGTCGCCGGCGTCGGATTGGCGGGCTTGCCCGTCGGTGGAACCATCCGAGGAATGATCCGATGCGGTCGTGAGGCCTCCAGTCTCCGTGGGGCCGTTGATCTGATTGGCGGCGGCGTTCCAGGCGGCGCGGCTGCGGCCGGTGCGGACGGGATTGTTCTGGGCCGTTTCCTGAAGGGTCTGAAGAGCGACGGATTGGATGAAATTTCGCCGCGATGTGGGGACTTGACCGTTGGCCAGTTCGTTGAGGCGTTCGCGAATGTCGCCGGATTGGGTGATCTCGATTTCCATGAGGCGTTCTGCGAGTGTTGTTGGAAAAGCAGTACTCGAAGGGGATGCTTTGTTGTTTATGGGGTTGCCGTGGCTTCTCGGTCGTCCGAGACGGCGAACAACGCGGTGAGGCCGCTGATGGCGGAGTCTTCGACGTGCTGGATGGCGAAGGAACGCTGTGCGTCGTCGAGTCGAGCGGAGGTGAGCGAGACTCCCGAGGGGATGGATGCGGTCTGAATCAGGAAGCAAGTCGTATTAACTGGGAGTTGTGCCTCCGTGGCCCCGAGTTGGGCGAGGTCGACGGAGGTTTTGATGACGGTCACGGGGAATTCCGTTACGGATTCCAGATGGAGACCGGACTGCGGGTCGTAGGTGGACAGGACTTGTTTGAGAGTCGCCGGTTCTCCCCAGTCAGAGAACATGAGCTTGGCGTCGATTGGGGGGAGGGAGGGGAGCGACATCGGAGGGGACCCCAATAGTCAGTGGTTTGAGATTCGAGATCAGAACAAATGATTGACGGCGGCGCTAAAGATGGCCCCGAGGATGAACGTCATGGATGCGAGCAGGGGTGTGAGGCTGTTTTTCCAGCGTTCGATGGCGCGAATCCGTTCCTCATGGTCCGCACACGTCTCCGCCAACGCGAGCAACGAGACACGCAGGTTTTCCAGACTGACGTTGATCTGGGAAAGGGACTCGATGATGCGATCGATTTGGTCTTCGGGCATGGGGGAGCGGGATTCGGGAGGTGGGAATCGGGGTTGTGGAATGAGCGGGCCGTGGGCGGCGTTATGCCGACGGTTAAACGTCGGCTTGGGAGGTGGTCCAGGCGGGGGAGGCTTGGAGGAGTTTTTGGTAGTGATCGCGGGCGGCGAGGAGGGCGTGAAGGTTCGCCGCGCGGTCGGTGGATTGGCCGGCGGCGCCGCCGATGCCGTATTTGAGAGCGGAGAGTTTGCCGTCACGGACGAGGTTGGTGATATCGAGGTCGATCTGGGCGAGGATGCCGTTGATCTGCTGTGGGGTCAGTTCATCACCGGAGACGGTGGAGAGGTCGGGGAGGTCGGGCATGGGGAGATCGGGGTTCGGGGGACGGGAATTGGGATTCGGGAAAATGGTGTTGAATTGACCGACGTCCCCTCTTGTCCCGTTTCACGATTCCATTCTTGGAAGGGGCTGGGGTCAGGGTGATGTGGTTTCTTCGAGGAGGCGGAGGTGGTTGTAGGCGAGGAGTTGGAGCTGTTGTTCGTAAGGGAGGCTGGTGAACTGGGCCGGCTGGAGATGAAGGCGTTCACAGGTGCGGAGGATGTGATAGTGGACCGTTCGGGGAGCGGTGAGTTGCTTCATCAGGTGGAGTTGGGGGGAGCGGTGCAGGAAAAATTTGCCTGGGA
Organism: Planctomycetaceae bacterium; assembly: GCA_020426125.1. Classification (GTDB taxonomy): domain Bacteria; phylum Planctomycetota; class Planctomycetia; order Planctomycetales; family Planctomycetaceae; genus HKST-UBA70. Next base: position 2,184 of record JAGQQQ010000303.1, on the reverse strand, counting down.
TTCCTGGAGATGGGAGTCAATCAGATTGCTGATGCGGCAGACTTCATTGCAGATGCGGATCAGGTCCCCGGTTGAGAGTCCGGCGGCTTCCATTTCGGCGAAGATGGCATCAGCGAAGTGAGGCCAATTGGCGTCCGTTGAAGGGACGGGCGTTTCGAAGGTGAGTTGATCGTCGTTGCGAAGAGATTCGACGATGGAGAGAACAGCGACACGCTGATGGTAGAGTTCGATGTCGCTCAGATAGTCCGGGTTCGAATACTCGGATTGTGTGATGGCATGTCCAGAGGAGTCGCGGAGGATTTTTCCGTTTGAGTCGCGGGCAATCTTGACGGGTGCGGACGGAGGATGAATTCCCCGACGGCGAAGTTGTTGATGAAAGCCTAAAGGCAGGGGGCTGAGGCGAAGGACGAGTGGGTCGCCAGTCGGTCGCGGGAGCGTGAAGACCTGTGTGAAGGAGCAGGAGAGAGATTGGCCGTTGAACTTCATCTGGACGGTCGCCCGTGTTGGTGCCAAGGATTGTGAGCACCCCGAATTGAAAGGTGCTCGAACATCGTTCACAGGATTGTTGTCCTGCGCGGTCCGTTGACTTCCGTGCGTCGTTGTGAGTGGAAGGTCGCACTGGAGAGTCGCGAGCGAGGCTCGCTGGGGACTTCATTGAAGAGGCGGCAGTTGCGCGAAGAGGGTGGCGACGTGGACGAAATGTTGGAGAGATTAAGGCGCGGGTTCGAGGGAATCGTTGTGGAGTGCCATCTGGAGTTCGACCATTTGGCGGTAGCGTTGATCGGCGGCGAAGAGTTCTTCGTGGGTGCCTGACTCAATGATTCGGCCATGATCCATGACCAGAATCAGGTCGGCGTCGCGGATTGTGCTGAGGCGATGGGCGATCACGAAGGATGTTCGCCCCTGTTTGAGGTCTTCGAGACTTTGCTGGATGAGGCGTTCGCTTTCGGTGTCGAGGTTGCTGGTGGCTTCATCGAGGATCAGGATCTTGGGGTCCGCGAGGACGGCGCGGGCGATGGCGAGGCGCTGCCGCTGGCCACCGGAGAGTTTGACGCCCCGTTCCCCGATGATGGTGTCGTAGCCGTTGGGAAGAGACTGAATAAAGTCGTGGGCGTTCGCGACGTGGGCGGCGGATTCGATCTCTTCGAGAGTCGCGGAGTGAGTGGCGTAAGCAATGTTTTCGGCGACGGTTCCATCGAAGAGGAAGACATCCTGTTCGACGACTCCGAGGAGGCCACGATACTCTTCGACATCGATGTCGCGGAGGTCGATGTTGTCGAGGAGGATGCGGCCCTGGGTGGGGTCGTAGAACCGGGCGACGAGGTTGGAGAGCGTGGTTTTTCCGGCGCCGCTGGGGCCGACGAGGGCGACGGTTTGACCGGGGGCGACGTCGAGATTCACGTCCTGAAGTGCCCACTCGGCGGATTCGGAGTAACGGAATGAGACGTTGTCGAAGGTCACCTGTCCAGCGACGGAAGTCTTCTGAATGCGAACGGCGTCTTGAGGAGTCGGCATCTCACGAGACTCATCGAGGACATCCAGAACGCGATCGAGTGCGGAGAGGCCGCTTTGGAGGCCGGCAGCGCTCTCCGCGAGGACAGCGAGAGGTTCGAGAAGCATCAGCAGGTAGACGACGAACATCATGAGATCGCCGATGGTGAGGGCTCCTTGAAGGACTTGCCAGCCGCCGTAGAGCATCAGGGCTCCGGAGAAGAAGGGGATCATCAGGCCCCAGACGATTTCGATGGCCCGCATCCACCACCAGACATAGAGTTCCTGGCGGCCCATGAGGTGGTGGTTGCTGATGATGCGGTAGGTCTCTGTCCGCTGGCGGCTGAAGGCGCGGACGATACGAATTCCCGCGAAGGTTTCGGTGGTCTGGCCATCGATCTCCTGGCGTTTGGCACGGACATCGCGGTAGCGGGGGCGGATTTCGCGAATCCAGGTTCGATGCGAGAGATAGACGGCGGGGAGTCCCAGGATTGCTCCGAGCAATAAACGCCAGTCGACGAGAGCGAGGATGGCGAGGCTGCCGAGGAGTTGAACGATGGCTCGCCAGGGGTTGTACAGGAGGCCGAATACCAAATCGCCGATCGATCCGGTGTCTTCGCGAAGCAGACTGGCCATGCCCCCGGATTTGAGATCTTGGACACGAGTGAGGGGGAGTCGGACAGCGTGTTCGAA
>JAGQQQ010000302.1 GCA_020426125.1 Planctomycetaceae bacterium | reverse complement strand
TGGAGTTGAATGATGATTTCACCGTGAGATAAGAGAGGATCGCTGAGGGTGGAGCTTCCTGTGCCTTCGGCACCCGGCCAAACTTTGGCCGGGCCACCCTGCGGTTCGCTCGGAGGAAACTATGTCAACACGTTGGACTCCAGCACCGCGTCCTTTGACTCTTCGGATTTAAGAACGGGCTGGGTTGCGGCGCCTTGGATGAGGCAGTTGGCGAGGAGGGTGTGGTCGCACTGTCCGCGAAACTCAACGCCGATTGCCATCTTCTGTTCTTTCCGTTGGTCGACGATCTGGCAGCCGGTGATGGTGGTTCCGTGGCAAGTGTCGACAAGGAGGCCGAGGGGGGTGCCGTCGAGGATTTGGCAGCCGGAGAGCGAGACGTTGCGGCATTCGACCAGTTCGACGAGGGCGTCCCGTTGAATCTGAGGAACTTCTGGAAGCGTGTGCTTGCCGGCCTGGGCGTCTTGAATCTGCAGCCCGGAGATAGCGACCCCTTCGGACTTGAGGATTCGAACCCCCGTGGCGAGTTCCTTGTCGTTGTAGTCGGGGTTATGGCCGAACGTGTTCGGGCCGATCACGATGTTGCGGGAATTCTCAATTTGAAGGTTCCGGGAGTGTCCGCTGTAGAGGTAGTTCCCGGAGAGGCTGATTCCCCAGACGCTGTTGAGATGGATGTTGTACCGTTGATTGCCGAGCAGGTTGCCGGTGATACAGAACATTCCCACGCGGTGATTCGCGTCCGGGCCGGCCCCAATCATGCGGATGTTGGCTCCCTGCGAACTGTACGTCGCCTGGATGGTGTTACTGCAAATGGTCCCCTCGCGGACGGAACCGGTCCCGACGTCGATGAAGATTTCGCCGGTTGGCTCATCCTCCGCGTCCGGAAAGTCGGCGGCGAAGGCACGGTTGTTGTTGTATTCGATGTCATTGCCGGTGATCTGCAGGTTGCGGATCTCGCTGTTCTCGATCCGAATCCCCCCGCGTCGGCAGTAGCTGATGTGCGAACTGGAGATGATGCACTGATGGAGGTTGAGGCCATCGAGATGCACGCCGACTCCGGTGTTGTGGTAGAAGTGACACGCATCGATCAGCACATTCCGAGCCCGGTCGGTGATGTGGACGGCCGTTCGCACTTGTCGGATGAGAACGCGAGTGAGCGTCGGTTGCATGACCCCTTGGATCTGGACACCGTCCGCTTCGGGGTGATCGCCTTGAATCTCGATGCCGTCGATGGTCGGCATCCGCTCGTGTTGCCACTCCTCGGGCCGAAAGCCAAGCGGGTCGGCGGTCTTCGCGTGGGTGGCTTTGAGGAAGATGGCCGGTCCGGGGCCGGCCATGATCAGTTTCGCGGTTCCGCCTGCTCCGACGATCGCGGTTCGGCTGACGCGATCGAGATCGACCAACAGCGGCTGACTGATTCGGTACTCTCCGCGAGGAAGCTCGACAAGTCCGTCTCCATTGTCGATTGCGTGCTGAATGGCTTCCCAGTCATCGGCCTGGCCGTCTCCCATTGCTCCAAAGTCACGGACGTTGCTCATGGTGGTCTGCTCCTCATTTCGACACGGATCAAGAACCGTCATTGTGTCGTACCATGGAGCCGACTGCTATCTTCGCGAATCGATTTCTTCCGCAAAAAGGACCGAACCGGGACAATCCGACGTCTCAGGAACGGAACAGGTGTTTCATTCGATTTTGATTTCAGGTCTGGCGTGGGAATTCAGAGATCCCGTCAATGGCGATCCTGCGCCGCTCCGATGGAAAGACCGTGGTGTTCCGTTTTTGTCCGTCTCTCATTGACTCGAATGACGCGCGGCCTTGTTTCAAAGAGCGATGCGATCTCTGTTCTTCTTGCTGGGGCTGTATCTCGTCCTGAGCGGAGCCGGTCTGTTTCTGGTGGATGAAGTCACGTTGACGTCAAGGGCCACGGAAGCAGCGCCGCCGTTTTTGCGGGAATTCGCGACGAGCCCCAGCGAGACTCCCTTGCGGCTGAATCCACCGGAGTGGCTGCCGTTGACCTGCATCGGCCTCGGGGGGGTGACGTTAATGTATGCCGTTGCTTTACCGACAAAGTGAGGGAAACCGGTTCGGAAAATTCCCATTGTGCCGTTTTTCGAAGCAGAATCAGGGAAACCCCGGGGAGGCTTCCCGAATTCCTTTGATCCTGATTCGCTGAAATTGCCGATCCCAAAGGGTGTGGTCGAAAGAGGCCCGCGCGGTTCTTTCGTCCCTCATTTCTGGTTGTCCAACTCACCGCGTGGCCCACAAGGATGTGATCATGTCCGATCTCCCCGAGCAGTTCGTCATTCTCATTGAACGGGGCCAGACCCAGTTCCCTGAACGTCCGATCCTAGGTGACCGATTCCTGATCGGAGCGGGGAGTAACTGCCACCTTCAACTGGGCGGGGAAGTGCCCATTCTGCACAGCATTATTGTGCCGGAAGGGGACCACCTCTGGATCGACGCGGTTGTGGCCCACCCTCCGCTGCTGGTCAATGGAGATCCGGTCCGAGAGTCGGAACTTCACCTGGGGGACGTGATCGAGATCGGATCATTTGTCTTTTGCCTCGCGAAGGCCCACCATCCGCATGCAGCTCCCCTAATTGAGCTTTCCGAGGAGCCGACGGTGGCCGAACTCGTGGCGGCCTTGGAACGGGAACTCAAGCAGGTGGACGGAGCCGAGCAACGACGGCATTCCGGGGCGGATGCTCTGCTTGCCGCCGCGAGAGACGCCAGGACCCAAGAAGATGCTGGCCAACGGGATCTGCTGGTTGAGCGAATGATGGAACTCGAACGTCGAGAAGCGCTCTTGCAAGATGCGGCTCGACAACTCGCACAAACCCAATACGAACTCTCCGAGCAACTCAAGATGCTGGCCGTTCAACTCGGGCTGCCTTCCGACGAGACGACAAACCCGCTCAAGATTTCCGCCTAGCAGCCTGCTCCACCACGTGTCCGCGACGAACATCTTTCACAGCAAAGCAAACACCAATCCACGAGACAGGACGTATACATTGTTCTGCGAATGGCCCTCACTCTCGCAGAGCGGGATTCAGCGTTTGAAAATTTGCGAAGTTCTTGCAGGCGGCTTCCAGAAGTTTCCGTAGACGGGACCCTCAAAAACCGTAAGATGAGGGAGAAGGGGAAGTGGTCCTGGACAGTTCTGGAACCATTCCCCTCATCACTTTCCGTTTTCACGTCCCCGCGACCGACTTCCCGAGGTGGCGCCCGATGGCCGGAAACCATGGAATCCGCCCAGATAAGCGTTCTGGTCCATTGCTCGCATCAGCTCTCGTTGTTTTTCTTGGCGGGCTGGGGGTGGCCATCATCATGGCGGCTGGAGGAGCCGATCCGGCCGCCGGATTGACCATTTTTGGGGCAGGTTTGGGCCTGATTTTCTGTCTTGCCTTGCTGGGGCGAGCGGTCCCGTCGACCACGCTTTCCGACCTCTACGGTTGGGTGACCAGCAAGGACTCCCGGCCAGCGGTGGATTATGAACCACGTGCCGTCGGGCAAAGGCGGCACGAATATGGCACAAATCGCCCTCCGACCGCCGAAGAAGTTCGGGAGATGAAGGAGAGCCCCAACTGCTGGGTTCCGAACAGCTTAGGACCACCTCGACGTCGGAACAAAGGCGCCTGAACTCCGGCATCCGAAGGTGATTGTCAACAGCCCCCCTCCCCAAGTCTTCCCAGGACTGACAAAACACTCTCTTTCCCATTAATCCCCAACCTGCCATTCCCTTTGGGGAGGTTTGCAGGCGGGGGCTTGGGGTGGTCAATCCATCGAGATCCCGTCCGTGGGCACGAGATCTTCTGGGGAACCAGAAATCAGACGGGGAAATTCTCTGAGTCATTTCCCTCGAAACGGGAGTCTCTAGCTCTCCGCCGCGACTTTGGGCTCTTGGGGAGTCTCTTGCTCACTCCCAACGCACAACTCATCTCGAACAATATTCATGTTGCGCGGAGCATCAATTCCAATCCGCACCGTATTCGGACCAATCCGGACGACGGTCACAGCGATCTCATCGCCAATCAAAATCCGCTCACCGGGTTTTCGTGACAGCACCAGCATCTCATTCTCCTTCCTGGGGATCAACACCGCCTTTCCACATCGTGCTTCAAGGCCATGCGATCAATGTGATCATGCCGTCAAGAGGATAGCAACTCCCAGACAATCACGCCAGCCAGAAAATGTACACTTTGAACAAATGTACATTTCCCTCAGTGAGTTTCGGTGCCTAAAAAGTGGGCTGCTGAAAAATTCAGCAGAAACCCATCTGCTTGAGTGAGTCTAATCCGCCGACATCTGTCATTTTGACAGCGGCGATCGCGCCGAATGAGATCATCACTTTCCGGGCGCCAATCGTGTCAGGACGGTCACGTTCGACAGCAAGAATCCCGGGAGTTGTGAGAAAATCGACAAATGGGATTGTTTCTTGAAACGACGTGACGATTATGCCGGTTTTCGGGGCTTCCGCGGGCCACGTTTCGAAGAGCTGTTCCCAGGAGTGTGAAGCGTCCATGTCCAATTCTCGCGATAGAAGGAAGTCGTAGGTTCATCGGCTGATCCAATCCTGATGACCCCGTCTTTCCAGACTCTTTACCCGAACGGGTTTGACCAGACTGAGGGTCGTAACGATCTGACGGAAAGAGTTAGGCGAGGAATGGTGGCACACGGAGACGGGCGTCAAGCAAACGGTTGCCCAGCTTCGATAAACTTCCGTGGGGACAAACTCTTGAGTTTTCCGTGCGCTGAATGAAGACGTTCAGGGCCTGAGGCAAGAGAGCCCGATGGCACGAAGGGTGTCTCGTCCATTACGGAATCGGGGATTTGTCCGGAACACCTGTTTTCCCGTCCTGACAGTCAACCAACAATTTGATCATGCAAATTGTCGGAATCGGAAAGAGATTAGCCATGCCGTGGAAGGCGAAATATCGAGTGTTCTGCCTGGGATTGGGGATTCTCTGCGGATCGACAACATTATACGGACAGAATGCGGCGCCCGTTCCCGTTGATTCCCCGCTGTCAACTCAGCCGGAGACTGCGGATGGACATTTCGAGGCTGCATTGCTGATGCTCCGGCTCGCGCGGCCGGAACTTGCCAAATTCCATCTGGAAAAAATGCTAGAAGCGGCCCCAGAGGATGCGTTGCTGCTTCAACTTCGCGACGAACATGGCAGCGGAACCTTTTTGGAACTCGCGGGCCGCGACGACTTGAATCCTCCAGCCGCGGAACTGTTGAATCTTTTGAACGACGCTGTTCGGAAGCGGATCTCCAGTCCTGGCTATGCCGACAGCTTGCTGCAAAAGCTGGAAGGCTCCAGTCGTGAGCGGAGTGAGGCCATCACCGAACTTCGACATCTGGGCTCACCCGCTGTTCCGCCATTGCTACGGGCACTCGACGGCCAACTCGGCGTCTCACGCGAAACGTTGACCGTCGCCCTCGCCCGGTTGGGCTCCGATGCCATTCCTCCCCTCATTGGCGCATTGAAATCCTCCGACGAAACCGTCCGAGCCGTGGCTGCGGAGGTGCTCGGACTGGTCGGCGCGAAAGAGGATGCGATTTGGCTCTGGCACCCAGCGTTTTCGGAGACGGAACTCCCCGGGGTCCAGCAAGTGGCCCGTCGGGCGATCGCGAGACTTCAATATGGGGACAAAGCGCTGACAACCATTGTCTCCGACTACGGAGCTGCCAATCGCCTTCTTTCAACGGCGACCTCTTATCTCAATGGAACTTACAAATGGTCAGACCTTCTCGATGAGAATAAGCCATTTTCCGTTTGGACATGGGATGACGGACGCGCAACGGTCGCGGAATATCCCGTGTCGAGACAGCGAGCCGCCAATTACTTTGCCGAACGGCTCGCACGCGAGGCATCGTCGCTTTCCCCAGCATTGGAAGATGCGACCAACGTGCAGCTTGCCGCTCTGCTCGAACGGGATGTTGACGAGGCGGGGTGGGATCAACCGATTCCTTTTGGCCCCCAGACGGCCCTGCAATATACCGTTGAATCCGGACCGGATGTGTCCTCGAATGTCCTCCGCTTCGCTCTCGACAATGGCCTCGTGGCCGCGCAGTTGGGGGCCGTGCAAGCCTTAGCACTCAATGGTTCTTCGGACTTGCTCCGACAGCCGTTTGGGAAATCGCCGATTCTGGACGCTTTGAACTCACCCCATCCTCGCGTCCAATTCGCGGCGGCGACGACAATTCTGCAATGGGAGCCGCGATCTCCGTTCCGAAATTCCTCTCGCGTGGTCGAAATCCTCGCACGCGCATTAAATTCGGAAGCTCGCGCGGCCGGTGTCGTCTTTGATCCCAACATTTCCCGTGGCACAGTTACAGCCGGGATTTTCGGGGAACTGGGGTTTGATCCGCTCTTGGCCGCCACCGGTATGGATGGGTTTCGCCTCGCCGCGCGAAGAGGAAATGTCGAACTCGCCGTGCTTCACCCGAATGTCGTCCGCTGGGAACTGTCGCAAACAATTGACAATCTACGCGCGGATGCCCGGACCGCTGAGATTCCCGTTGTGATTTATGGCCCCGCCCAAGGGCGTCAGCACTATGAAAGTCTGGCCTCAAAATACCGAAAGGTCGTTTTTGTACAACAGGCAACAAGCTCCGCTGACGTCAATCGAGAACTTCGCCCTGCTCTGGCCCAATTCTCACCCCCGCCATTGACCGCCGAGCAGAGAGGAGAACGCGCTCAGGAAGCCGCGTTTTGGCTTCGCCGGATCGCCACCAGCCAAGTTCCTGGCGTGTTTGATCTCGCTGGGGCCGAGGAGTCTCTCGCGGCGGCAATCAACCGCCCAGAGGTTGCGGCCGACGCCTTGATCGCTCTCGGAGGAGTGGGACGCCCCAGCGTTCAGGAACTCTATGCTCGGATGGCCACCGCGCCAGCGGCCTCGTCGCAATTTCGTGAACTCGCTGCCCTCCAACTCGCCTATCACATTCAACGATATGGAAAGCTGATTCATCAGGATGACGCGGATGCCCTGCGAGCCACGTTCGCGGCGGAATCCGATCCCGCAGTCCGAACGGCCATTGGGAGTGTCGTAGGAGCGATGAAACCCGATTATCAAATCGTTCGGGAGCGGATGTTGGCTGTCCCTCTCTCCCCGGCTCCCGTTTCGGACGCAACGTCACAACCAGTTCCTCAGTAATGGGGAGCAGAAGAGGTCACAATGTTCTCAATGGAGACGGGATCGCACTTCCATTAAGGCGAATCCGAGTAGATTGCGCCCATTCCAATGGGACGGATCATTCGCGAGCGGATTCGAGGCGCCCATGCCGATTCCCCAGATGCGGTCTCGTGGGCTCGCCTCGACCAGGACTTGGTTCCCCGTTGATATCAGAAAGTGCCCCATCTCTTCATTCTGGGAGAACTTCGCCTCGTTCGCCTGGACGACGATGTGGAAACGATGCTCTTCCCAAACCGCTTGATTGAAATTCGCGACGCGCCGACCCAGTTTTTTGGCTTCTCCGGGAGTCTCCGACTTCCGAATGGCGTTCAGCATTCCGGAATCTCCGAACATGCGAGCCTTCTGGGCCATCATGTAGTGTTCGGATGTCGGATAGAACTCGTCGTCAATTTCAAAAGAAGCGGGGAACCAGTTACTTAAACACGATCTGTCGATACATCCAGAAGTTTGAGGAGTATGCCCCCAGAACATAAGGAACTTGGGGTGTTCGCCAGCACGCATCGCCTCCACGAGGGCTTCACGGTCTCGGCAATCTGCGGATTTCACCTGGGCGACTCCCTGAGATTCCAGTCGGAATCAAAGATTCCAGCCGAGACGGTGGTTTCGCGAAAGCCATCGTCCGTCTTTTCAAACCGAATCACCGCGTGGTCCCCAAGTTTCGGGAACAGCCAGGAGTTCGATGCTTTGAAATCCTGTTCGTGCATCGTCATACCCGAGTTGATCACGACATACTTCCGGGGATTGAGCGGATTGGGATACACCAGCACCACAGCATGGTCTTGCGTCGAGTAAGATTTTCCTCCAAATTCAATTGAGTCCGGCTTCCAAGTCAGGGGGAGGCGATCAACGACCTTCTTGAGGACGGCATTATTCCCTGGATCGCCAAACAGAATCAGATGATGTTTCTCCATCTGTTCGTCGGTGAGGTCCCCATCGGCGACCACTCTCGGATGGGCACGCATCCACTTGTCAAATTCCCATTGAAACCGCTGGAGGTTCCATTCCGCATAGTCCCAAAGATTCTGGGACCAAGGCGACCCCGTGGGAGTGACACACACGAACGGCTCCATGAATGCATCATCAATGGGGCCTTGCAACCCTGGCCGTTTCTGTTGATCTGGGTTGTCAATGAACTCAAGTGAGTCGTCGTAATCCAACAATCGCCATCCCCCCACGTCGAGCACAAAATACACATCCGGAAGATTTCCGCCTGCTGCGTCACTGAGCGAAAATTTCTCGGAGTCGTCGATTGAGATGGTATCTCCCACTCCCCGGGCGACGGACAGCGCTGTGACGTTTTTCGTGGCGAGTTCCAACTCCCCGCGATCGTTGATCATCGAGGAGACGGTCGTCCGTTCATAAGGGACTTCCATCTCGTGCACCGTCAACCATTCGCACTCGCTATACTTCAAGGTGTACGTGACAAACCGAAATTCTTTTTTTCCAGGAAACGAGGGACGCCCTTTCTGGTTGTTCTCGCCGAGAAAGCTCATGAAGGTCTTCAGGCTCTCGGGATCAAACTTGTGCCCCATTCCCGGGCCGATCAGCGTCTGAAGGGGAACCCCGAATTCTTCGGCCCATTCACGAATCGTTTCGCTCGCTACGAGTTGGGAATCGTTCTCGCCACCGTAGCCAATCATCGGCACGATCGACAAGTTCAATGCGTACTTGTCTGAGTCATAGATGGAAAGGGTTTGATGTTGATAGTCCGGAAGCGGTTCCGCCTTCTTCTGATAGTTGTAGAAATCCACAAAACCGGCCCCCGCTCCCGCCGAGGCCCATTTTGAAGGATGGTGCAATCCCAGACTCCACGCCCCGGCCCCTCCCATGGAAAAACCCCAGAGTGTGATCCGGCGATCATCGATCTTAAAGCGTTTTCCAACATCAGCCATTGCCTCAAAGACATCGGTTTCTCCCGCCCAGCGATAGGCGTTATTCCCGCGACCGTACACATCGAGTTGAATCCAGGTCTGCTCGGGGGGAGCCGGTTTCCCATCGGCATTCGCGATGAATGATGCTTCTGTCAGAGTGCCGTTGCGGCCATGCAGGACAATATAAAGCGGCCAACGTTTGTTCTCGTGAGCCTCAAAGCTCTCGGGCACGGTGACCACATACGGCTGAATCGAACCGTCGATACGCGACCGATACGCCAAAGCGTGCTGTCCAGGTGATTTCCACCACTCGACATTCCCGGACCGGAATCGGTCCAAACGTTGTTGACCGATCTCAAGGACTCGATGAGTTTTCTTCAGATAATCGGGACGGAGAAACTCGTCATGCCGGAGAATCCACTCTGCCGCCTTCACGCAGACTTGAAGGTCCAATGCTTGTTTCGTGTCCGGAACAGACTTCAATTGCTCCCGGAATTCCCTCGTTTGTCGTCGCAGAGCCTGTTTCTCCTCTGAGGTTGGCCCTTTTGCATCGTTCTGCCCAATCGCGAACGCTGGGAGGACGAATAGGAAACAAATCCCCGGGTAGAACAGCATCGCACGCATTCGGAGCACTTTCTGGAAAACAGTCATCGCAGGAATTCTCGAAGCCCATTCGGGTTCCGCTTGTTCGGATTCTGATTGTTCCCCAACCGGAAGGCAATCGTGGCGACGGACAGGATCGAAGATCTGGGAGTCGGAACGGGACGCCGAGAGTCAACCCACAGCTTGAGTCCATGACGGACGATTGAACCTCTCCCGCTGGAACATTTGTCAGTCCCGATTCCGTCGGTTTCGAAAATGCACCCCGATGAAGACCACGATGGCGATCCCGGCGACCAACATCAAAAACTCTGGAATCTCGATCACAACATTCTCCCTATCGACGCAACACAGATCCTCAAAACCACTCCCCACATCATAATCACATTGCCAACCCGCTTGTCGACGACCGCGAGGACGATCCCGAATTTCCCTGCCAGCTTCCCGTTTTCCGGTCGAGAAATGGCTTGACAGACCTGTCCCTCAAGTGCAATATCATCCTTTGCGATATGGAATTGCTGAGCTACCTCTCCAAGATGTGCGACTAGGTGAGTGAATGATAAGTCGTCTGGTGTGCTTTTTAGGCATGATCCTTCTCATGGGTTGTGGAAACTCTGACCCACTCAATCGCCAGGCGGTCTCCGGAAAGATCACCCTCGATGGCCAACCTCTAAACAACGGGACGATTGAATTCACACCCGTCGAAAACGGGAACCCCTCGGGCGCCTCGATTCAGAATGGAGAGTTCTCCATTCCATCAGAAAAGGGTCTTCCGCCCGGCGATTACATCGTCAGAATTAGCGCCTCCGATCCCAACGAGAAACCAGTGGAAGCGCCCGGTGAATCGCATGAGATCGCACCAGAACTCATCCCGGAAGAGTACAATGTGAAAAGCGCCTTGCGGTTTCATGTCGACGCGAACATGGAGAATGTGTTCGACCTGAATGTTGAAAAGGCTGGCAGCCCCGCCTCTTAATCTTTTTTGGATCCCAATTTTGACAGGATCCCTTCTTTCCCGAATCCCAGAGGACGAATCGCTATGGCTCCCGGACACTCTCCGTCTCGTCGTGGATTTACTCTGATCGAGTTGCTGGTAGTGATCGCGATCATTGCCATTCTGATCGCACTTCTCCTTCCTGCCGTTCAGCAGGCACGTGAGGCGGCGAGGCGAAGCCAATGTAAGAACAATTTGAAACAACTCGCCTTAGGAATGCACAACTACCATGACGTTTACCGAAAGTTCCCAGTCGGACGATATAGCTGCTGCTGGGGAACCTGGATGGTGGCCATCTTACCGTATATCGAACAGACTCCACTCTTTCAGCAATATCAGAATTCCGGTGGCAACGATGCCACTGGACCACGATACAATGGCACGGCGAATCTGCCGGTGACGCGAACCCGTCTGTCGGTCTTGTCCTGTCCCAGTGATAAGGACAATCGGCCATTTTCCGATATCACAAGCCACAATTATGTCGTGAATTACGGCAACACGTCCTACGCTCAGGGAACAGTCAACAACGTGACCTTCAAGGGGGCTCCGTTTGGAAATCTCAAAGCGTTCGGTTTTCGAGATATCCCCGACGGAACAACGAACACTCTGCTGATGGCGGAAGTCCTTCAAGGGAACGGCCGAGATCTCCGAGGGTTTTCGTGGTGGGGGGATGCCAGCCAGTTTTCTACTTATCTCACTCCCAATAGCAATCTTCCGGACCGGATTTACACTTCGTTCTATTGCAACAACGAACCGGATGCTAACCTTCCGTGCGATGTCTCGAATTCCACGAACCCCACGATGTTTGCTTCGCGTAGCCCTCATGAGGGGGGAGTGCAGGTGGCGCTGTGCGATGGTTCCGGGCGCTTTATCTCAGAAAACATCGATCTCGATACTTGGCGCGCCTTGGGATCGGCGAAAGGTCACGAAGTCATTTCCGAGTTTTAGAAACGTGACCAATACCTTGATGAAGTTCGAGCGGCAGCGTCTCGCGGAACCACCCTGGATGAAAGTCTTGGGACTTCCTTTTTTCGAATTCTTGATCTGCCAGACGACCTGCTCGTTGCTCACGGTTCAAACCGACGTGGTGAGACATTCTTATTGCATTGTCATAGCTGAAAAGTGGGGTCAGTATCCTGCTTGCCGTGTCTTCTGCTGCCTGTTTCGCAAGGCAACGTGGCCTTGCCAAGACGACAGAGAAAAACGATCGGTGTGCCATGCCCACGTCGCGAAGCAGCGTGGGCATATTGCGGGGCCTGCCAAACTGACGTCACGCAATAAGTCTTGGTGAACGCAGAATACACAAAAGACCTCAGAGTTTAGACACGTGAAGTGTAGACGCCGGTGAGAAAACGTGGCGCTGGGCGGGGGGAGAGTGGGGGAAGAGGCGGAGCCCCCAGATGATCACTTGTTGTCCGATGTTCAGACTTTTGTTTGTTCGAACGGGAGTCTGGATGTACTGGCAGCGAGGGACGGGTGTTCACAGACATGCGGCATTTGATGTCCGCCTTGTGAGTCGGAACAGTGGATTGAGATTCGCCGTCGAGTATTGACGGGAGAACTCAGCAAGCGAGCGGCATGTGAAGAGTATGAGATTCACTGGGAGACGCTGCAGAAGATTCTGACGCACACCGCACCGCCGGGGTATCGGCGGACGAAGCGGCGGGCCTCGACGCTGGATCCGTATCTTCCGGTGACCTATGTCATGGTTTGAGCATTCGAATCTGCTTGAACACAAAAATGATTCACTCAAGGGATAAACGAGTCGATCACGACTCCTCCCCGTGCAAGACCCTTGGAGTTCCTTTCCGCGTCGGACTCTGAGGCTTCAAAACCGCAGCTATCACACGGTTTACGATGATCACCGACGCATCTACGTTCCGGGCACTCGCCCCCCCAGAAGTGCCCAAGCCTCGCATCAGACGTTCCCGACTGAAGATTCGGGCGGCGAACAGCCCTGTTCGAAACGTGATCAAGGTGGCTCCCACCGGCGTCTCTTTGAATGCCATCAGGGATGGATTGACCAGAACGCTCTGACTGCACTCAAAGCTCTCGATTCACTCCGAACCTTCCTCTGCAATAACGGTCCACGAAGTGGTCGTTGATG
>JAGQQQ010000301.1 GCA_020426125.1 Planctomycetaceae bacterium | reverse complement strand
CAGGGTTCCGAACTGAGTCTACATTTCCATCAAAGGAGTTGTTATACTCATTTGAAATCTTCGATATCAAGTTTTTGGAGACGTGACGGATGGCCGTGACAGTCCAGTGTGACAATTGTGGCGCCCGACTCAGTTTGAAGGATGAAAGTCGTCTAGGGCAGAAGATGAAGTGCCCAAAGTGCCAGACCACCTTCATTGCCGAGGAAGACTTCTCTGGGGCGCCTTCTCCGAAGAAGAGCCCCAGCGGGAAGGGTAAGGCCGGGAAGTCCAAGAAATCAAAAAAGAGCAAAGGGAAAAAGAAGTCCGGGGGAGGATTCCCTGTGCTGCCCGTCGTCCTGGGTTCGGTCGTTCTGCTGGCTCTGATCGGGGTGGGGATCTGGTTCGCCTTTTCCGGCGGCGGCGATGTTCCCGTCGCGGATAGCTCGGAGAACGGGGAAGGTGTCGAAGCGGATGCCGCTTCCCCAGATGCGACGGCCCCCGACACGGCCACACAACCTGGCGAATCGGAATCGGTCGCGACAAACGGGACGAATGAAGCAGAAACGAAATCGCCGGATGAAACCACGCAACCCTCTGGGCCACCCGGTGTCATCAACACCCAATGGATGCCGGAGAACTCGTTGGTTGTTATGCAATTCAAACCAGCGTCAGCGATGAACTCCGCCTTATTAAAGCCGTTTATTGAGAATCCTCTCGTGAAACAGATGCTGGAGGAGTACGAAAAACAGCAGGGAACCCGACTGGCCGACTTGGAGTCGATGACTGTTGGTGTTGGGATGGATCTCGAAAAACTCGGCTCCGACGAGGGGGGTCCTGGCCCCATGGGAATGCTCTCCGGCGGAGGAGCGCTACCTCAAATCGTTTCCGTGATGCGGCTCAACTCGGAAATGGATGATGCAAAAGTCGCGAAACTCGCGGAAACCATCAAAGAAAATCAGCGGAAACAGCAGCAGGCGATGGCTCAGGCCATGCAAGGAAACAACGGGGCATACGGTTCGGGCTCTTTCCCACCTGAAGGGTATCCGGATAGCGCCATGCAGATGGAAACCTACGAAATGGAGGCGATGAGCAGCGAGCCCGACGGATATCCCGAGGCGATGTCGTCGGAGCCGGGGATGTCCGGTCCGCCAGGCAGCGGCGAATCATCCGAGAGTGAGGAGAAAAAGCCGGCGCCAAAGGTCTATTCGCTCGCGATTTCTCAATCCCGTCCTGGGACTCCTCAAATGCCTCCGTTCGGAATGTCGCTTGTCGATTCCAAAACGTTGGTCTTTGCTCCAGAGACACAACTCAAGAAAATGGTCGCGGAGAAACCTACCAATCCTGCCGGAAAGTTTCGATATGTTCAACATGACGGAGACATTGTGTTCGCCGCCCGATTGGACTTCGTCCCGCAGTTGAAAAACTTGTTCGAACAGGTGGATCGATCGGGAGGACCTGCATCGGAGTTGTTCTCGATGTACGACGAGGGAGCCCGTGGGATTGCGTTTTCGCTGAAATTCACCGACGGGGCCGATATTCAACTTACCGTCAGCGGTAAGGATTCCGAGTCGGCGGACAAACTTCAGCCGAAGGTCCAATCGCTGCTGGAGACCATTCAAGGGGGAATCTCCCAGGAAACCAAGAAGCTTCCTAAGTCCATCCGGGAGCCCATCAATCAGTTCGTACAGGGGATGACAGTCGAGAAGTCTGACGCCTTCGTCACACTTGCGATGCCCGTTCGACCAGAATTGATCGAAGCCGGAAAGAAACGGCTGATGTCTCAGGCGACCGGGGGATTGATGTCCGGGTTGGGAGGCCTGTTTGGTCCCGGAGCCCCTCGCGAGCCATTGGGAGGAGCACCGCAAACGGCCGAAAAATCAAGTGGCTTACTGGAAGAGACCGAACTTCTGGCAGTGGCCAATTGGTCCAGCCGACCCATTCCTCCCCTCCCTGAGGCTCGAAAGGTCGAGAAGTTGGAACAACCCGCTCCACGGGGCCGTGGACGGGGCCGAGGACCGCAGGGGAGCGAAGGTCCAGGAACCGAGTCTCCTGGAGGATCAGAACCAATTGGGGCAGGCGCCGATCCGACCATTATGAACCTTGAGAACTCCCGACCCGATCGAGCCGCTCTCACCGGGGGCAGGCTGCCGGGGTCGATTTCGCCCGGTCCCGCCGCGCGATCCTCGAATCCACCGGGCCAACCGGGAGCGGAGATGGCCAACACCCAGATGGCTCCTCCAGGCCAATCAGGTGGTCGACGTCCTCGATCCGAACCGCAAGAACCGGCTGGGCCAGAGGAAAAAGTATTCGAGCTGGCTCTGGTCGTCACGGGCGTCGACGTGTCGCGAGTCGTCCAATACCAGGATGCGGTTTTGACGGTTGCCAAGGACAACGAAGGCCGTGATCTCAAGCGGCGGACGAGCATTAGTGTTCCCTATTCGACCTCGGAGATGTGGTCGGACCTCGTAGCGGTGATGCTGGAACAGACGGGAGACGAGGGTGTGAAAATCCCGGTACTGTTTGATCTCCCGGCCAAAGACGTGACGTCCCTCTCGGAGGTATCCGGAGAAATCATGGTTCGAGTCTCAGAGGACCGGTCCGAAATTCGTATCGAGTCTTCCGACCCGAACGAGCTTCCCGTCACGGAACTCGCCGCCGCTGGGGTGACCGCCACGGCTGGAACCGACGGCACCATCTATCTCGTTCCCGAGAATCAGGGAGTCGTTCTGGTCGGGCTCAAACCAGCCCCCCCGGAACCGAGCAAGGGGCCGGGCGTCTCTCCGTTTGGCTTGGGGATGGGACTCGCCGGATTCGCGAATCCGTTTGGAGGAGGCCCAGGCATGGGGAATCCTCAAATGGGTATGAGCCCGGGGGCCTATGGGACCGAAATGTCCGGTGCTCCCGGCGGATTTGATCCCTCAATGGAAGCCGAGTACGCACAGATGAACCAACCCGGCGGAGAAGGAGATCCCTACGCAGAATTCGGAGAAGGCTATCCCCAAGGGGGTGGGCAAGGTGGCGGCGGAGCGGGAGCCGATGTCAAGAAGTTGTTGGGGGCCGGTCCTCCGACTCCCACGCGAGTTTCTCACCTGCCGACTTGGAATTCTCCTGGCTTCCAGTTGCCCCCAAACAAGACCGGACCGTGGATTCTGACCGTCGCCCGACAGCCAAGCGAGGAAAAGATCTCCTTCACCTTCAAGAATGTGCCAGTGCCGAGCGGAGGTGCTGATTCCGCGCGTCAGGGAGCGTGGGTGGCAGACACCGTCGAGGAAGATCTTTCCGAGGGGATCACAGGAGCCTACGCATCCGCTCAATGGGCCAAGACCGATGGAAGTGAAAAGCGGATCCCATTGCATGTCTGGTTCGACCTTGTCGGCCCCGACGCTCCCAACCTGATGGCCGTGGGCAGCTATACGCTGGACGAATGTGTCACGGATCAAGACACGTCGTTGATCCTCGACAATGACAATCCCATGTATATAGAACGGCCGAAGGGCTTGGATCCTGTTGACCCCCGTTTTTCCGGTCTCTTCTCGCCGCCGGATGGGGCACGCATCGATTTCACACTCAGCGCCACGGACACCAATTTCACGTCCCTCAAGTCGTTGAAAGGGTCCATTCGCGTGATGTATTCCCACGGCATTAAGGAGGTCGTGGTCGACTCATTAGGACAATACATCAACAAGCGGATTTCGGATACAAGCCTCGCTGCAGAGCGAGTGACGCCCGATCTGAAATACGACAACGGCGTGGCCGCGATTGTCTTGCCAACAACTGTTCGGAATAAGATCGTCAGTATCGATCTCGTCGACAGTGAAGGCAGGCTCTATCCGGCGATTCCGATCACGTTGAAGCAGGTGGACCGTGATGACTATTACTCGTTCGCCGCGGATGAGGAGATTTTGAACTCGGTCGGACTGAGGATCGCCCTGCATCAGGGGCTGACAAACAGTACGATCCCGTTCGCATTCGAGAATGTCCCGGTTCCGTCGCCTAGTGCTTCGGAATAGGTGTCCGTTTCCATCCCTCGCATTCAGGACCACGCCGTGCCTGCCGGCGTGGTCCTTTCGTCAAGTGCGTTCGCTGACACTTAGAAACTATCCGGAAAGTCCGACGACACACTGTCTCTGGTCCGGACGCGCGGCCATGACAACTCGATATCGTGAAGACACCGACATTTCCGGATAGTCACTTAGGAATTCCCAGTCAAACGATGATGAACCTCTCCCGAATCTCCTCGCTGCTGTGTGTTTCCGTAGTTCTTGTGTCCTCAGTGTTCGGTCAGGAAGCCGCCAACGAGACTGGACCGTTTTCTCCGGAGCAGGCGGTCGAAAAATTCGTCCTGCATCCCGACTGCCGAATCGAGTTGGTTGCCAGTGAGCCGGATGTGATTGATCCCGTCGCGATGGCGTTCGGTCCCGATGGCCGCCTTTGGGTGGTCGAGTATTCGGACTATCCCAACGGGCCCGCCTCGGGAGAACCGGGACGGTCGCGAGTCCGCGTCCTCACCGATCCCGACGGAGATGGCCGATTCTCCAACCCGGTCACCTTCAAGGACAAACTTCTCTTCGCAAACGGCCTGCTCCCCTGGAAAGACGGCCTCATCGTCACCACCAATGGCCAAATCGTTTTCTTTCGAGATACCGACCACGATGGCGCAGCCGACGAGGAACAGGTGTGGTTTCAGGGCTTCGTCACCGAGAACCCACAACTCCGCTGCAACGATCCCACAATTGGACCGGACAACAAAATCTACATTGCCAACGGCCTCCGCGGGGGGAGCATTGTGCCCGGTCCAGGCAATCCCTGGGGGCTTGATCCGAAGAGTGAGCCGGTGTCGATCTCCGGAATGGACTTTCGCTTTGACCCGCTGACCGGAGAACACGAAGCGATCTCCGGCCCCGGTCAGTTTGGGCTGACCTTCGATGATTGGGGAAACCGCTTCACGTGCAGCAATCGAAATCCCTGCAATCATATTGTGCTGGAAAATGAAGACATCCGCCGTGTTCCTTGGCTTCGCGTCACGCGTGTCTTTCATGAAGCCTCACCCGCTGGCGAGAACTCCCGGTTGTATCCCTTATCTCGAACCTGGACGACCTCCAACTTGCACGCCAACCAGTTCACCGCCGCGTGTGGGGTGACGATCTACCGAGGCGATGAACTCCCTTCTCCGTTTTATGGCAACAGCTTCACCTGTGATCCGACCGCGAATTTGGTTCATCGGGACGTGCTTGGTCCGAATTCGGTGACCTTCACCTCGAAGCCGGGGCGCGACAAGGTGGAGTTTCTGGCCACCAAGGATGAGTGGTTCCGCCCCGTGAACCTCGCTCACGGTCCCGATGGCGCCCTGTATCTCTGCGATATGTATCGAGCCGTGATCGAGCATCCGCAGTTCATGCCCGAAGAACTCAAATCCCGTCCCGATCTCCTGCTCGGCACAGACAAAGGGCGTCTCTGGCGAATCGTCTCCGCGAGAGATCAAAACCAGGAACCCGTTCAGACCAACCTCGCGGAGAAGTCGTCACAGGAACTGGTCGAGATGCTGAAAGCCCCCAACGTCTGGCATCGAGAAACGGCCCGGCAACTTCTTCTGGAACGGCAGGACAAAAGTGTGACTGGGAATCTGCGAAGCCTCATTCTCGACAAGGCGAGTACTTGGGGAGCCCCTTTGGCAATTCGCCTCCTGGAGTCCATGGGGGAACTCAAAGAGATCGACGTGACAGTCGCGATCCAGCATCCTCATGGCGAACGGCAGGCCCTGGAATTGGCCCATGAGTTTCCCGGAACCCAGAGTGCGGTTCAGGAGTTCGTGAAATCCCAGGTGGCCAATCTGGATGAGGCGGGAAGGTTGCCATCGCGGGATCCGTTGATGAGATCACAGATCGCCTTGGCGGTGGACCATGCCACTTTACGCGCGGCGTGCCAGGAGCTTGAGAACCATTCGGACAAGGCCGTCGACGAGACGCTTGGATTTGGAGAGGTCCCCTCCATCGTGCGAATGGCCACCGGTCTACCCGTCGAAATGGGGGGAGCGGTGTGGACAATTCACGCCGGCGATCAACTTCCTGAGTTTTGCCGGGAGTATCTCCGGGGCTGTTTACGTCTTCACCCGCAAACACCCTCTCGGTCCCGATGGCTCGAATACTACGTCACCGCACTCGGCCGGAGAAATCACGCTGACGAGGTCAAAGCACTCCTGGAGGACACAGCCTTCGAACTGAAGCCAGTTCACTATGAAGCCAACAAAGCTGTCCTCCTCGGTCTCCTCGCAGGTCTACCAAACGCGAGGAATGCCATTCCTCAACTGGTTTCGGAAGATCATCGTGATCAGTATCAAACCCTTGTCGCCAAGGTCGTGGCCGACTATCAAGGGCGGAAGACGCTTGGCCACCCCAGCATCGACGAGGTCGCCCTGTTGCAGTTGGCCAAACCGGAAGACGTATTGCCGGTCCTCGCAGAGTTGGCGTCGTCCCATGACTCCGAGACCTCTCTTGCGGCGCTGCGACTTTTGAGAAGCTTTTCTCAACCGGAAGTCGGAGAGATTCTGACTGAGCTACTGCCAACCCGTCCGCCTTTGGGGCGCCGGGAGATCCTCTCAGCGCTGGCAACGTCACCGGCCCGACTGCCGCTTCTGCTTGATCAGGTCGAAGCCGGACGAGTTTCGCCGTTGGAGATTGATGACTCGCTGCGCAAGGTCATCGCCCGTTTCAGTGACAAGGAACTCGTCAGCCGTGCCAATGAGATCCTCAAAGTCCAGCCCCCGGCGGACCGGATCAAAGTCCTCGCGGAGTATCAAGACTGCCTGTCGATGAGTTCCGATCCCCTCCGGGGCCGTGCCGTTTTCGAGAAGACGTGCGCTGTCTGCCATAAGATCGGGGACGTGGGGGTGAACGTTGCTCCGGATATCTCGGATTCCCGAACCAAGACGCCGGAGTTCTTGCTGACGAATATCATCGATCCCAACCGGGCGATTGACAACAATTACTTCAGCTTCACGATTCTCGATACCGATGGCCGCGTCCATACCGGTGTTATCGAAACGGAGACCGCGAACTCCATTACCCTGAAACAGCCCGAAGGCAAGCGTCTCAGCATTGCCCGGGACGAGATTGAAGAGATGAAAAACAACGGTGTCTCCTTAATGCCCGTCGGTCTGGAGAAGACCATCGACAAGCAACAAATGGCCGACTTGATCTCCTTTATCAAAAACTGGCGGTATCTCGACTCGTCGGTCCCTCGGGAAGTGTTTGAAGGGAAATGATCAGCCCATTGGAACTGAGTTTCCGAAGGTGGATTCTATGAGCAGCAATCTGACTCTGACTGTGCGGGGACACACCGTTCGCGTGCTGGATGGCCACTACACGAGCGAAGGGAAGCCCACATCAGCAGCGGAACAATTCGCTGAGAAGATCATCGCGAAGTTGCCCACGATCAAGAAGTTCGCGACACAGCAGCTCCTGGAGACGTTTAACGACGTTTGGGCGGAGGATGAAGTCGATGAACTCACTCCTGAACAGTTTGCCGCCAACCTGACGTCGCCGAAAATTGTCCTTGCTGATGAATTGGGAGCGGCCTCCATTTACTTCTCCGACTCAGACATGTTTGGCGGCCACTTGATTGACGTCTGGATCAACAAGGGAAAGATCGCCGATGCCTCGCTTCAGGGGTAGGAACACTTCCGTTGGTTGTCTCAAACGCATCTTGTCTGCCCCGTTGACGGGGGTGGCGACCTGATCGAAGGACCGTGTTATGCAGTCCATGGCTGTTTGTCCGCTGTGTCGAAGGTTATTGGTTCCCGATGAAGCAAATTCCTCGGTGCTCCGGTGCGCTCCGTGTCAGGGAGAATTCGTCCGACCTGCCGAGGACTTCGAGGTTCAAGCGCTGCCCCGTCCCGGAGATCTTGTGGTCGCTGGTGAGACACTGTCCTGTCCGCACTGCCTCTCCGATATGATGGTCTTTGATGAAATGGATGATCCGTACCACCAGTGTGTTCAGTGCGGTGGTGTCTGGCGGGATGTTGGGACAATCTCCGGGATCGAGATCGATGACGAACCGGCCATCGCGGTTGCGGAGCAGTCGGACGCGGTGGCTGACAGGAACCTGTTGGACCATCTGCTCTACGGCGTCTCGCTCCCCGAACGGCTCATGCGTTCGCTGATCGGCGTAGCCGCCGGGACCTCCCGGGAAGCGGCGTCGCTGCTGGTTCCGCCGGCGTTCCAGTCATCGAAAGCGTACGAAGTCGCCATTCGCAACTCGCTCGACTTTCTGACCGAAACGGTGGGCGGAATGCGGTCCACTGCGACGCCTGAAAGTTCCACGGAAGCGGCCGGGGAGCACATTGCCCGGAAAGCCGTCGGCAACTTCATCGACCTCACGAGCATGGCCACGCTGCACTTTTCTCCGCTATGGGTCCTCGCGGCGGTCAGTGACGTCGCCTATGGCACGTCGACGTACGTGAAAGAACTCGCGAAGGAACTGGAACGGGAAGGCCTCATCGACTCGGCGTCGACGATCCACAATATCGACGATGTCCTCGAGGCGCTTCGCAACACAACGGGAAACGTCGCTTCGAATCTCGATCGACCCCCCGTCTCGCTCAAGGACCTCACAGCCGTCATCCAGGAAACCCGCACCCTGGCTGGGGAAGCCGATCTGACCAAACTCTTCCCTAAGAGCGAAATCCAGGCTTATTGGAGTTCCTTACATACAGTGGCAGCGCAAGAGAATGTTTCGTTGATCACCGCCGCGACGGGAGTGGCGATGTACACCGCGAACCAATCCGCCGCGATTGCCCGTGGGGGAGTGACCGGATTTCGTGTCGCGGGGAGTCTGATCGACCGCAATGTCTTCGAGCATTACCGCGACGCGCTCAAGGAGATTCGGGACCATGGTCTGCTGGCAATGATCCGTCAGACGTATGAACCGTATGCCGCACAGATGTGGGACAACTTCGCAGAGGACCGGAAGTCTTGGACGGAGTCGCTGCTTGATCCGCGAACGTTGTCGAAATTTGTTGCGTGGCCAAAATTCTTCGGCGGCGGAGAAACAGAAAAGTCCGTTTAACAGCGTACTTCAAGTGCACCGCTAAACGGCGTTCGCGATCTAGCACGTTAATTTGATTCTGACGAATCACTCTTCTTTTCGTAGATCCGTTTCCATTCGTCCTTGCCGATCTGTTCGGGGGTCGGCGGGGTGAGCCTCCAGGTGTCGGGGGTCTCACCAGGGGCGAGAAGGCCTTTCCAGGACGAGGATTCGCCGGAGTCGAGACCGTTGAAGATGTCGTCGAGGGTTCGGTCGCCGTCGATCTTAAGTTCCTGGAGCAGTTCTTTCTCGGAGACATCGGGCTCGCCATCGGCGAGGCCGCGGAGCAAGCGGACGACGACGAGTTTTTGTTGGTTCGTCAGGTTGGATCCACCGTATCCTCCGCCGAACCCTCCTCCGGAAACGCTCCTTCCAGAGAACCACTGAAACGTGGCGTTCCCGTCAGGAGCCGCGTCAGCGATGCGGTTCCAGTCCCGTTGGAAGGAGACGGACGTTGCATTCCCTTCCCCCAGAACGACCTGGACGGTTTCAGCCCCGCCGAACATCTCCCCAAAGTTGCTTCGCCAACCGACAAGTTGATCGCTCATCGAGACTTTGTAAACGGACGATTCTCCGGGAAACATCTCCAGGTCATTCTTTCCAAACTCGTAAACCGAGCGAAAACCACCGAACAGGCCGTTCACTCTGGGATATTCCACGGTCGCGGAGATTCCTGGCGATTGCAGATCGATGGTCAGCGTTTTGAGTTTCCGGGGAGCGAGCCGAACGGTCCCCTCCTGTTCTCCGGGAACGATCAATTTGCCGTATGTCCCCTGTTTGAGCTGGCCTTCGAACGCGGCTTCAATGGACGGGAGGTCGCGCAGATGTGTTTGCAGACTGCTCCTGAGGGCTTTGAGAATGGTTTGCTCGTCCACTTCCATTTCCGCCGAGCTGGCATGATCTAGGAGAATGTCGATCACAAGCCGGGGAGCAAAATCTTTGATGGGGCCGAACGCGGTCCCGTTCCAGTAGAACATCTCCGGCGAAAGCCTGAGGGTTTCGAAGTTGCTGTCATCGGCCATCCGTTTCCAGTCAAAGTCGACGACGACGTTCGTTTGATCACTCGCGGGCACCGACTTCCGAAAGGTCTCCCGTTCCCAGCCGAAGAGCTTGTTGAGGACCAGGAATTCATACTCGCCCGCTTTCACGTTCCAAGACGTGGTGCCGACCCCTTGCACGACTTCCTCCTCGGAAAAGACGTTGGGGTCGAAGACACTCGCCTTGCGGACGGCGACCGTCATCCCAGGGTCACGAACATCAAGTGTCAACGTGCCAGCGTTGCTCTGAAAGCCCGGTCCGGAGACGATGAACGAGGCCCCGCTGATCTCTCTGCGTGGGGGGCGGTCGGCGGCTATGTTGGGAAGGATCTCGCCCCCGGGAGCCCCTGTCCCGCTTGGCGTCTCGGCGAGAGAGTGGGGAGGCGGAGCGGACGCTTCTTCCTCTGACGTTTCGGATTCCCCGATCGGAGCCAGTTGGTATCTTTGGCCGTTCGACGACGGGTCGCCATGGGTGTGTTTCAGGAGATGGCCATACGCGGGGTGTTTTCCATTGTTGAAGATCGCCGCGATGTTCGCGTATTCCGGACGCTCGGGGAAATTCTCGTGAAAGGTGTCCAGGAGTTTACGTTCGCTGATGCTGCTGCCATCTTTCTCGCCGACGGCCATCACGAGATCGACAGTGCGCGCCTGATCGGCGGAGAGCGTGAAGACCTGACCATTCCAGAGAAGTCGATAGAACTGTCCCTCTTGGCAGTGGGGACTGTTGTTGCGAATCAGTTCCATTGAGCGTTTGGCCTGGATCGCCTGGAATTCCCCGGCGGTGATTGTGACGGTGCCGGCTGGATAATACGCTGGGACGGACGATCCGCTTGGTCCAGCGGCATAGGAACCGGGATATCCTGATCCCATCATGTATTCCATTCCTGAAAATTCGCTTTCGCCGTACATGTCTCCTCCGTAGCCAGACATCATCGTGTCGTCCTCGCTCCCGCCGATGCCCGGAACCTCTTGTTTTCCGTCCAGCCAGCCGTAGAGGTAGTCGCGTTGAAGGATGTCATATGTCCCGACCAAATGCTGTTTCGTTTCGCTACGAAAGACTTCAAAGGTATGAAAAGGAAGTTCATTCGTTCGGTCGTCTTGCTCGCTCACGGGAACGACCAATAGCGAGAGTTCGGGCTCCGTCAGTTGGACGATCAGGCCTCCCATTTCTGTGGGGGAAGCGTTCGGCTGCTCCGGAATCACTTCAAAAGACTCCGGCTGAGAGACGGCCTCATCCTGCCGGCGGGCTTGCTGTTCCCTGTCTCGGAGATACCGTGAGGAAGAAATGTCGATCAGGACCATGACCGCGATCGACACCACGATCAGGAACGCGGCCAGACCGCTCAAGAGCAGGGAGAGTTTCCAGTGGAGCGGCATCGGTCGAACTGTGTCCGACCTGCTTTGCTGATTTTCGTGAGAAGTGAATCGCGATGACGCCAGGAGTAAGATGGTGACAATCCAGCCGATCATCACGGCGGGAACAAACGCGCCCGCACGAAGCGGCCCCATCTGAATCACGCTCCCGGTCATTAAAGCAAGACTTCCGATCCCAAGTGCAGCGCCAATCTGGAACATATTTTCCCTGAGTCTGGCCGAGGGAGTTTCGGCGGGAGGAGAACTCTGCTGTTGTTGCCGGACCATCCAGATCAGGGAAATCGCTCCGAAGACCATCAGGCCGAACAGTGTGAAGGCGAATTCCCAATCGAAACGGTCAACAAAGCCCAGTCCGATCACGCCCCCGATGATGGCGGCCAAGAGCATTGTCCAACGGGGAATCTGCGCTGTCGCTTGTTCGGATGCTTCGGCGAGGCCGTGTTGTAGTCGCGTGGCCGCTTGCTTTCCCATCGACTTGGCATCGTCCCAAGCGGATGTGGGACCAAGGGATTCGGCACGACGTTGAGGGTAGGTTGGAGTCGGCATCTGGACACCGGCGAGCCGGGCTTCCAACTCATGGGCCAGTTCGTCAGCGGACTGATACCGCTGCTCGGGATCTTTGGCCAGGAGTTTGTATACGGTCGCCATCAACCAGTCCGGCAATTCGGCATTGATCTCTCCGATGGGACGCGGATCGTCATGGCAGACCCGTTTGATCGCCGCCGCGAAACTTGTCGACCGAAAAGGCGATCGCCCCGTGCACATCGCATACATCACACAGCCCAGGCTGAACAGGTCGCTGCGGTGGTCGACCCGTTCTCCCATCGCCTGCTCAGGAGACATGTATTGCGGCGTCCCGGTAACCTCACCTGTACGTGTGACGGAGACATCATCAACAGCCCGAGCAAGACCGAAGTCGGTGATCTTGACCCGTTCGACCCCGTTTTCGAGGAGGATATTCGCGGGCTTGATGTCACGGTGAATCAGCCCCTGACGATGGGCGGCGGAGCGACCATCGGCGATTTGCTTGCTGATGCGAAGAATCTCCGCGAGCCGCAGGGCGCCGACCTTGTCGAGTTTCTGTTGCAGCGATTGGCCGACGATGCATTCCATGACCAGAAATGGAAGCTGCGTCGAGTCCTCCACCGCGTGGATTGTGACCACATGCGGATGGCTCACCGCCGCCGCCGCTTGTGCTTCGCGAATGAACCGTCTGCGGGCGTTCGGATTGGCCGCGAGTTCGGGAGCCATGACTTTGATCGCGACGACGCGGTTGAGTTTCGGGTCACGGGCGCGAAAGACGATGCCCATCCCCCCTTGACCGATCATCTCGTAGACTTCGTAATCTCCCAGCAGACCTAGAAGGCTCGGGTCTTTGGACAGCGTCAGAAAGCTGAAGCTGAGATCCCGTTCGGCGGGGGAATGAGGCGGAGACTCCAGGAAACTCCCGGCGTCCTGATACGCCCTGAGCAAGGCATCGACACGCATTCTCAGGTCGGCGTTGTCTCCGCAGACGTCCTGGAGAAAAGCCTCCCGTTCCTCGGGAGAATCTTTGGCGAGAGCCGCGAGGAAGATTCCTTCGACGGATTGTGGATCCACGGAACTCCCGACAGAGTCGGGGGATGCGATGGGTTGTTGAGGGTCGTCGGACATGGAGTGGCTCCTGGTTCAGTCTTTGTTCATCTCTCCATGCGACGTCGGACTCTCGCGCGCCTCACACAATCTCCGAAAAAACTTGGGATGTTATCCTCTGGGGTTGGCAAGTTGCTGCAACTTGTCCCGCAATTGAGATTCGAGTTGCTCCATTTGGTTGGAAAACTCGGGCAACACAGACGCCACGGTCTCCCAGTCCCCGTCTTTGGCGGCCGCCTCCAGCGTCTTCGCGGACGATTCCAGGGGTGAGTCAAACGTCCGCAAACTGCCCTTTAGGGTGTGGGCCATACGCGTTGCCAACTCGGAGTTTCGTTGGCGAGTTGACTGTTCCAATTGTGTCATGAGTTGGGGAGTCTCCGCGAGGTACCCGTTCACGACATCCTTCGCGAGCCGGGGATCATTGAGGACTGTTTCCAAAAAATTCGTCCAATTGAACAACTCTTGGGGAGCCGTCGCGGCAGAGGCGGGAGCCGCTGGAGGTTCGGATGTTGGTTCGTTTTCATCGCGTTGAGGATAATGTTCGACGGCCCTCGTGAGGGCTTTGGACAGTTCCGGGGGACGGATCGGTTTGGAGACGTAGTCATCCATCCCCGCTTCGATGCAACGCTCCCGGTCTCCTTTCATCGCGTGGGCGGTCATGGCGATAATGGGGCACAGCGGCACTTTCCCATCGGCCTGGAGTTCCCGAATTTCCGCGGTCGCGGAGATGCCATCGAGTTCGGGCATTTGGATGTCCATCAAGATGACATCGAAATTTTTTTCCGAAAGCCGGTTGATGGCCTCGCGGCCGTTGTTGGCAACGGTGACCTGATGCCCCCATCTCGAAAGCAAGCCGATTGCGAGTTTCTGATTCGCGAGGCTGTCCTCGGCGAGGAGAATGTTGAGCGAACGGGTTTGTTCCGGAGGCTGCGCGACTTGCGCGACTTCGCGGACGATAGACAGGTCGAGCACGGTGACGATGGCGTCCATGAGGTCGGATTGTTTAATGGGCTTAATCAAGTAGGTGCGCACGCCGACCTCCTGGCAACGGGCGAGTTCCTCCTGCCGGTCGGGGGAACTGAGCATCATGATCACGGGGCCCGCGAAGTCTGTTTCCCCATGAATGGACTCGACCAGGGAAAATCCATCGATGTCTGGCATTCCGGCGTCAATGATCGCCAATTCAAAGGGATCCTTGCAGGGATCGAGATTCCGAATTTTTTGCAGGGCTTCCGCGGCGTCAGCAGCAGAGACGGGGTTCAGGCCCCAGTTCTTGCACATCTCGGCGAGGATGTCGCGGTTGGTCTCGTTGTCGTCCACAATCAGGACGCGGAGGCCATCGAGAACGGCAGTCATTCGTCTCGCGGGAGCTTTCTCGGAGGTCTCGCAGACGCCGAACTCCGCGAGAAAGTGAAAGGTGCTTCCGTGTCCCGGTTCGCTCTCGACCCACATCCGGCCCCCCATCATCTTGACGAGCCGGGAGGAGATCGCGAGTCCGAGCCCCGTCCCTCCAAATTTGCGAGTCGTGGACATGTCGGCCTGTTCAAAGGCATCGAAGATTCTCGCTTGGTGTTCTTTCGGAATTCCGACACCGGTATCGCGTACACGAAAGTGAAGGAGCAAGCGATCCTCATAAGATTCCTCGACGGTGACATCGAGGAGAACCTCGCCCTCGTCGGTGAACTTGATGGCATTTCCCAACAAGTTAATGGCGACCTGCCGGAGCCGCATTCCATCTCCCCGCACGGACTTCGGGACGGCTGGGTCCACATGACAGGCGAGTTCAAGACTCTTGGAATGGGCTCGAATCGCGAGAGTTTTTACAGAGTCTCCGAGCCATTCCCTAAGATCGATGGGATACGCTTCCAACTCGAGTCGTCCGGCTTCAATCTTCGAGAAGTCGAGAACATCATTGATGATGCCCATCAGCGACATCGACGAGCTGAGAACGGTTTGCAGGTAATCCGCCTGTTGTGCGGACAATGGGGTGTCCAGCAGCAGTTCCGACATGCCAATGATCGCATTCATCGGCGTGCGGATTTCGNNTGGCTCATGTTGGCCAGGAATTCACTCTTCGCCTGGTTGGCGACCTCGGCGGCGGTTTTGGCTTTCTTGAGTTCCTCCTCCGCCCTCTTTCGTTTCGTGATGTCGCGGGCGATGCCGACGAGGCCGACGATTTCTCCGGTTTGGTTGCGGAGCGGGACTTTTGTCGTCAGCACCCAACGGAACTCTCCTTTCGCGTTGTAGATCCCTTCTTCCCGGTTGATGAGCGTCTTCCCATCGCGGAGGACTTTCAAGTCATCCACTTCGTAGATTTTGGCCATCTCGGGGGAGGCGAACTCATCATCCGTATGCCCGACGACGCCCTCTTCCGACTCACAGCCATAGAGCACCACCAGGGCTTTATTGACGGTCACAAACCGGCGTTCCGAATCTTTAATGAACACATAGTCGGGAAGGTGGTCGATGAGTGTGCGGAGCTGGTCTCGTTGCTGTTCGAGTTCTTCCGAGACATCATGGTAGGACGTGACGTCCCGTGAGATACCGAGTGTTCCAATCACGGTGCCATCGGACCGGCACAGGGGAACCTTGGTCGCGGACATCCAGGTGACGGTGCCGTCGGGCCAGATGAGCCGTTCCTCGACGTTGACCGACGGTTGGCCAGTCTGCATGATCTGATTTTCATCCCGGCGTGTGTTCTCCGCGTGATCTGACTGAAAGAAGTCGAAGTCGGATTTTCCGATCGCGTCGCCGGGATTGTCGAGTCCAGACCGTTTGGCTTTCGCGGGGTTGATGCGGAGATAGTGGCCGTCCGGATCTTTGAAGTAGATGTCATCGGGAATCGCCGTCATCAACCCCTCAAGCAGCATGATTTCGTGTTCAAGATCCGCCTGGACCTTCTGCCGTCGAGCGACCTCTTTTTCCAACCCGGTGACGGCAACTTGCAGGTCGAGAACACTCTCGCGGACTCGGAGATCCAGCGACTCGTTGGCCAGGAGAATCCGCTCTTCGGTCACTTTCCACTGCGTTCCTAAGAAGACGGTCGTCCAGATGGCCGTCAGCGCCAGGCCCAGATTAAAGACATCAGAAAGATGGCGGTCGTGCCACCCTCGTAACGACACCACGAAGCTGATCAACGACAAAACGGTGATCAACACCCCCAGGACGTAAAACAATCGGCGGCCATGAACATTGATCGCCAGCAGCAGGACAGGGATATACAGTAGCCCGCTGACGATCGAAGGGGGAGCAAGCAGGCCAATGATGAAAATCCCAATCGAAAGAGCGGCCATCAGGATGAACTTGCCGTCGACGTCCCATCGTTCGCTCTCTGACATTCCGCTGGTCCTCATGAAGGACGAAACAGGGGTTTCCTTGGACAAAAACCCGACAGGTTCCACCTCCCAATTGTAACACTCGTGCCGAAACGTTGCCGAACGTCAACGTGGGAAATTCACTCAAGACGCGAAACGCCCCTCGTCGACGATGGGCACCCGCGTTTACAACGACGTAGGTCGGCGCTCCATCTGGAGGATCCCACTTTCATCCCATCGTAGATGGAAGACGATGGGGCATCGGCAATCGGTCCTCGGTTCGCACCGCTTTCCTGAATCGCCGTGCGACGTCAACGCTGATCGGAAGTCAGTTTGGAGCTGCTTTGACAACTCGCGTAAGCCACGCCACCTCAAATTGATTCGTCTCCCGATGCTCACATCCCTCGTCGTCTCCGCGTTTCTCTTCTTGTTCTGCGTGCTCGTTGGTGTTCGACTCTTCTTCTCGATGCAAGCCAGAGAAGAATCGACGTACACACAACGGGAAGTTGAGGAATCCGTGGCTGGCAATGTGCCAGACGAATCTGAGACGGTTTCGAACGCCAACAGATTTCAGCTCGCCTGGTACCGAAGCATGTTTCTAGCGGACGATCCGATCGCCGAAGTTCTCCCATTTCTCGAAAATTGGCAAACAGGTCAATCTCTCAATGGCTGGGTCGTCGCGGAGAATGGGGAAGTCATCGCGCGGACTTCAGAAGCGTCCGACTCGATCGCCGGTGTCGTCATTCCCCAAGAGGACTGGAGAGCACTGCACCATCAAAGCCACGCTCTTGTGACATGCCAATTCCGTCAGTTCCCGGAACCCGGACCCGTTTTCAGTAGAACGTTGGAGGCCTTCCGAATTGGCAGCGCGGAACGGATGGCGTACGTGCTGTTATTGTCCGAGGTACCCCAAATCTCGGGCTCGACCAGCCAGGATCGCAACCTGTTGGGTTCGGTCTGCCAGGATCTCCCCAGCGATGTCTCCAAACCCCGGAGAGCGATAACAGCGACCGAGTCTGAAGAGCTGGCCTTGGTTCGGGAGATGCTCGAATTGCGATCGCTCACAGACCTGAACTTTTCCTCTCCGCTTCAGTTGCTCGAGGAATTTCTTCACAAACTGGCGGTGCTGACGGAATTTGAGCGGGCCAGCCTGTATTTGAGAGAGGACGCGAACCCGAAGAAATTGACCTGCTTCGCCACCGGCGGGAGTTCCCAAGCGAAGGAACTCAACACGGCTTGGAGCCACGCAGAAGAATACTGGTTGGAAATGAATCGAGAATCTCATCTTGGCTGCATTCGGCTGACCGATTCTTCGCTCCATGGCGTTCCCGAGGAATTCCTGTTTCGAAGCGGAATTCAAGTTCCGGTTTGGCATGATTCGGAATGGCTGGGTTGCCTCGTTCTGACCAGCCAAAACGCTCGTTCGGTCAATTGCCAGGACGAAGAATTGGTCAAGTGGGCTGCCGAGTATCTTTTGAAGACCTTGGACAAAGCACTCGATCGTGCCGCGATTGAAGAACAGGCCAGACGGGACCCGCTTACAAATGTTGCCAACCGAC
>JAGQQQ010000300.1 GCA_020426125.1 Planctomycetaceae bacterium | reverse complement strand
AAACGGTTTTGACGGACTCTCATAGATCATCTCCCAGGGATGTCGTAGAACATGGTATTGAGCGTCGAGGCTGTGACGATCGACCAACGACCGAGACGCGCTAACGTGGTCCTCAGACGGGGTAGGCGAACTACAAAGACGAAAAGCATGATCTTTTTAAGCGGATACGTCCTCGACAGCCTGCGGATTCCATCGCTCGGCCAGAACGGCGGCCAACTCGGCATCAATTTACAGTTCCCGAGGTCAGTTCGTCACTGCGGATTGCAACGGCCTCATGCAGTTGACCAGACTTGTCTGGTTCCCCAAGAATGTGCCACGTCCCCGCTGGATGTCCACCTGTCCCCTGCTCTGCGTCCGTGACGGCGCCTCGCGCAACACGGGCGGCTCACCTTGAGCTGTTCAACCAGTTCATACTCACCAGGCAGCCGCTCCCCCGCTGAGAGGTTCTGGCCTTTGATGCTCCCTGCGATTCGTTCAACGACCAAATCCCCCGTTGTCTAACGTTCCATGTCTTCGATGAGTATGAAAACTTCTCCGCTCGAAAAGATCAACATGACCAACATGTTGAATCCGCTACTTTGTGACAGCAAGCAGGGAGAAGTGACGAGTCTTCCGAAGTGTTGAGTGTCATCGCTGATCTGTGGCGATACGGGTGTATTGAAGGATGACCTCCCTGTTGTTTGCGTTGATGACGCCCTTTGGCGGGAACCTGGGATTTCCCCAGCAAGGCTTTGGGAACTTCCAGGTTCCGAATTGGACTGAAGGTCGGGAAGTCGAAACGATAGAAAGCATCAATTCTGGTGACACATTCGATTGCGAAGAGGAGGTCCATTGGTTGGGCAAGGAGGTGGGCCGGGTGGTGACTGAGCGAGTGGGAAACAATGGGACGGCCGTGGTAGCGGACGCCCCATTGTTTCGAACGACCGATAGTCTATCGAGGCTGGGTCACCGCAACGATCCGGACTCCGACTGGCTCTTTGACCATTCGCCATTGTCGATTCCAGTGCGGGTTGTGCGATCAAAACGTCTATTCTGAAAATGCGCACACCCCCCCTCTATCAACTCCGTGCACTTCATAAAAGCCAACCCGAATACGGTCGATCGGATTGAGCCCCCAAATCCATCATATGACGACCGTTTTTGAGGGTGCTTACGCGCACGACTCCAAAGAATGTGAACCTGACTGATGCGGTCCTGGGGATGTCCGTGTCCTTCAGCGAAAAGGCGTGGGGAGCCAGCCTCCGCGCGAATCCCCTCAGCGAGGGCATTGCCCGCACAGGGTGAACAAGTTTACCCCGTTTTGATCGTTCCGACCTGTCCTGCTCCACCTCCGATGATGGGGCCAAAGTCGAGGGGGGCTCCGAACTGGTTGCCATCGCCCGTGGAGAGGAAGACGGTCGCGTCCGTTCCTAGTGCGACCACATCGTCGTAGCCGTCTCCATCAAAATCTCCAACGGTGAAGTCGAGTCCAGGTGGTGCATGACCGTAGACATCACCTGGCGATGCCAGGATGACTGGATTGAGGAACGCAGCGTTGAAGCCTGCTGTTGAAACAACTAGTCCACCCTGATTGTCGACCGTGAACAGATCGCTGCGCTCATCGTCATCAAACAATCCGACGAGGAACTGGCCGGTAAACAGGGCCGGATCAAAAGACGGCGCCCGGTTGGAGGAGACGAAGCGGCGGACGTTTTGAAAGATGACCCCATCGCCGGCCATCGTCCCAGTCGCGGTCGCGTGCAGAACCTGTCCGGACTTTGTGACGGCAATCAGGTCGTCTCGACCGTCGCCATCGAGATCCGCAACGCGAAACCCTGTTAGCCCGTCGATTTCGATGCTCGCTCCGAAACTTCCCAGTGAAGGTCCATTCGAGGGGGGCCCTTGGGGAATCGGGCTGAGGCGACGCAGCAGTGACGGGTTGTTTGAAGCGATCGAGAAGAACGGAATAATGTTTGTTCTCGTCCCGGCATCGTTGTCATAAAATCCGACGAGATCGTCGAAACCGTCTCCATTGAAGTCGCCGGTGATGAATCCGTCGTAACTGGGGTTGGCGGTGAACAGGTACGACGTCCCCGAGATCAGATCACGGGAAAAGATGGCGCCGGAATATTTCCCATCGGTGTAGAGCCAGAGAATCTGATCTCGGCCGTTGCCGTCGTAGTCGCCAACCTGAAAGTGTTTTGCGGTTCCAGCGTTTCCGAGTCGACCAAACAGAATCGGGCCGGTGAGAGTGCCGTCTCCGTTGTTCCGGTAGAGATTCACATTGGTGTTGTCCCGGTTTCGAACGGCGGCATCCAGATCCCCATCGCCATCGAAATCCCCGATAAAGCTGTCGTAGCCCTGGATGGTGACCGGCAACGGATTCGTCTGGAACCAGGTGAACGAATTGCCGGTGTTCATGCCCAGTTTGAATCGTCGGGATGATTCGTCAAAGAAAACCAGATCATCCGGAGCACGAAGCGAGTCATTATCGAGCAGGGTTAAATTGGAGGTGGCCGGAGCAGCTGCGTCGAGAGCCGTTGCGGTGATCGTGACCTGTCTGGTTCCGTCCGCGAATGATTCGTCCACGGCCTGAATCTGGAACGTCGCGGACGCCATCCCCGCTGGGATCATAACGGAGACCGGGACGCTTGCCTCCGAGACGTCTCCACTGTTCAGCATCACGAGCGAAGGCTGGGATAGATCGCCATCGCGAGTCACTGTTCCGGTCGCTGTTCCCCCTTCGGTGGCAGATGTCGGCAGGATCGACAACGTGAGATTCCACGTCACATCGGTGATGTTGATCGTGAACTGCTCATCGTAGGTCTCGTTATCCTGATCCGTAACACGAATTGTGATCGTAAAGGAGTTTTGCGTTTCAAAATCGAAGCTGCCGTTCGCTCGAAGTGAGTTGCCGGAGAGATGGAATCGTGAGTTGTCATCCAGTCCAATCGGCAGTGAAAAAGTCAACATGTCTCCGCCGTCTGGATCAACCGCTGTCAGATTTCCAATCACGGCATTCATTCCCGCGTTTTCTGCGATGGAGTTGTTCGAAAGCGTGATATCGGTTGGGGTATCATTGACGGCCAGGATCATGACCGAACTGGTGAGCGTGTTGCTGAGAGTCGTCCCGTCGTCGAGAACGAATTCGATTGTTCGTGTCGTCGTGTCCGGACTGTCGCTGGTGTTCTGGTAGGTGACCGCACGAAGGGCGGCCTGCCATTCGGCGAGCGTCGCCGTGTTCCCGGCAGATGCCAGTGTCAGGGCTCCGGCCATGTTCGACACAACAGTGATGTTCCCCATCGTCATACCATCGTTGATAAATCCCAGAACGTCCTGACCCGTGACAAAATTCGTCAGGGTGAGGGTCGCCTGGACGATGGGAGTCGCATCCTGATCAGGAGTCACAACGAGTGAATCCGCGATGATCACCGCTGGATCGTTTTCCGTGAACAACACGCTCCCGGGCACGGACAAGACGACAGGAATCGCTTCGTAGGCGCCGATATCGGAGATGCCAACACGAGTCATTCCCCGTTGATCTGCCGGGAAGTCGTTGATCGTCATACCGGCATTGATCGCTGGGCTTCCTGTCATCAGGGCCACGGTCTGTGTGGAACCCCCATTGTCCCCCAGTCCCCCCAAAAGAAGTTGTGCCGCTGGAACGTCAATCAGGTTATTGCCGCTCGCTCCATCCAGAAGTCCACTATTGATGCCGCTAAAGTTCGCATCGGGATTCGTTCCATCGGTGTTTCGGGACAAGATGACATTGATCAGCAGAGCCGTGTTGGTGTCCGAGACGTAGGCCGTGCTTCCGGGTCCGCTGGTATTGTCGACGATCGTAACGTGTGTCAGTTCGCTGGCGATGGCACCCGAATAGATTGCCGCTGCGATGGTTGCCGAATTTTCCGCGATCGTTGAATTGTGAATGGAAAGTGACGCCGAACTGAGTTCGCTGAAAATGGCCCCTCCCGTTCCGGCGGAGTTCCCTGAGAGCGTGGAATGGCTGACAACCAACTCCCCCGCATTGCGGATGGCGCCGCCGGAACCGGCGACGTTCCCCCCCGTCAATGTGAGATGGTTTAACGTCAATCTTCCCATAGAACTGACGTCGAAGTGTCGGCGCGCTGTTTTGGAGTCAACGGCCAGCGTGAGACCAGGTGCCATGACCGGTCCTTGAATCGTGACATCACTGCTGATCATGAGCGCGCTCGTGTCGCCGATGCCAGACCAACCATTCCATAACGTCAGGACTTTCCCTGCGAGTCCGGGGGCAAAGGTGATCGTGTCGGAACCGGGATTCGCGTTGGCCCACGCGATTGCCTCACGGAGGCTGGTGCCTGTCCCGAATGCGGTGTCGCTGGTTCCGTTGTCTTCGTCGACGAGGGTCGTGACGACGAGTGACTCGACCAGCCCGAAGTCAATCACAGTCGGATCTTCTTCCCCCGAGTCGTCAGCGGATCCGTTTCCATTCGGGTCAGGGAATGTTCCGGAGTCTGACAGATCGGAAATGATGGCCATAGACGGAGTTTGAGCTTGAACGGTGACCTGATGGGAATAAACCCCTTTGCCGCTTCCCATGTCCACGATGCGGTCTACGGAAACCACAATCTGGAAGCTGTCTGTCACGCCCGCCGGGAGTGAGCCGGATTGGATCAATTCGAAGTCGAGGATTCCGTCAAAGTCGGGATTGAGAACGAAGGAGGGCCGTTCACTTGTCCGAATCGGAGCCCCGACAATCGTGTAGTTCCCGGTTCCAAATAAGGAGTCCAAGTCGATGGGGAGGCTGAAGTTGTCGAGTCCGGTGTTCCCCAGATTCTCGATAAAGTAATCCAACGTGACGGTTTGTCCGTTGACTGTGGCACGAACCGCCACGCCGACGGAAGAAGATTCGAGGAAGAACGAAGTGATGGCATCTTCACTGGGGTCGGCCGGGGAGCCATTTCCATTCGGGTCGGGATCCCCCCCGTTGACTGAGAAGTCGCCCGACACGGTTCCAGACGGACCTTGTCCCATGATGAACGCCTGTTGGCGGTAGGCACCAACTCCGAAACCTACATCCGTGACGGTCGTGACGTCGATGATCAGTCGCAATTGGAATGTTCGACCGATCGCGAGGGTTCCCGCTGAGAAGAGGGTGACATTGGTGCTTCCATTAAATGTGGGATTGAGAGTCAATGTCCCTGGATTATCGATCAACACGGGAGCCGACGTCAGCGAGTAATTGCCCGCTCCGAAAACCGCATCCAGGTTGTCGACGAGGTCCAGTGAACTCAGGGTCACATTCCCGAGATTTTCGCCGTAGTAATCTAACGTGACTTGATGTCCGGTAACCGTGGCCGACGTGGCGAGCCCGATGATCGGCTCTTCACCAATGATCGCATGAGTCACGTCGTTTTCCCCGGCTTCATCGGGGTTGCGATTTCCGTTTTCATCCGTCAACAAGCCCGCATCGGAAACATCCAAGAGC
>JAGQQQ010000299.1 GCA_020426125.1 Planctomycetaceae bacterium | reverse complement strand
GTGTGGAGTCGATCAACTCGTCCACTCTTCCGGCGGGTAAGTATTACGCGAAGATTACCGGGGCTCAAAATGCCATTCAGATGTACGAACTGAGTGTCAATTCAAAAGCCGGAACCCCGGTGGTCCTGATCAACGAAGTCGACTCGGACACAGCCGGAACCGATGTATTGGAGTTTGTTGAACTCTTCGGGGCTCCGAATGCGTCGCTCGACGGACTGACACTCGTCTTCTACGACGGGGCCACGGATCAGTCGTATCGGGCGATCGATCTCGACGGGCACACCCTGGATGGCACCGGGTACTTTGTGATCGGGAATAGCGGGGTCGCCAACGTCGATCTGGTCTTCTCGAACGATCAACTTCAGAATGGGGCCGACGCCGTCGCGCTTTACACCGCCAACGCGGTCGACTTTCCTAACGGAACAGCTGTGACAACCGTCAACTTGATTGACGCGGTCGTCTATGACACCGACGACGCCGACGACACTGGACTGCTGACTTTATTGAACATGGGACAGCCCCAGGTCAATGAAAACGGAAACGGAAATTCCGAGGGGCATTCACTTCAGCGAATTGCCAACGGGTCCGGGGGCGCTAGGAACACCAATTCCTTCCTGGCCGCATCTCCCACGCCAGGGGCCGTGAACATCGCGCTGGGGGCAATCTCCGGGACCGTCTGGGACGATGCCAACGAAAACGGAGTTCAAGATGGTATGGAACCTGGCCTTCCGGGGTGGACCGTCTATCTGGATTTGAATAACAACGACGCTCTGGATACGGGCGGAGCCATCGAACCAGACAACTTTTCCAACGGAACGATTCTCACCACGATTGCCCCCGGGGTGACCTTGTCGGCCGTGGGGACTGCGTCGTCCGATCCGGTGGTCCGCGCTCTCAACTCCAGCCCAACCTCAACCGGCGCGAGGGGTTTTGGTACGAACGGAGATGGGGTGATCTGGACCGACCTGAGTCGGCGGCTGCGAATCGACTTCGCGGATCCCGTCAGTCAAGTCAGCATCGACTACATCAGCGACGACTCACTCGACATCGGACGGCTCCAGGTCTTTGATTCACAAGGCAACATTCTTGGAGAATCCATCACCGGCGATCTGACTTCTGGACAATCGGAAACCATGATCGTCCTCACCGGCCAGGCGAACATCGCCTATGCCATCGCGGGCGGTTTCGATGGCCAATTTGGGCGGCTGGACAATCTCCAGTTTGGGGTGGCCGAGCCTTCCACCGTCAGCGATGCCAACGGCGACTATACATTCACCGGACTCCCGGCGGGCGATTACGTGGTCCGCCAAGTTCCGCAAGCCGGATGGAGACAAACGGCTCCCGAACCGGCCTCTTCGAAAAGCACCATCCTGATTACCGAACTGAATCTCGGGTCTCCCGACTTCATCGAGATTCAGAATGTGTCTGGGAACACCGTGGACACGACCGGTTGGACCGTTGTCGCGAGTGAAGACCCCTATACCAACATCAACACCGTGAACGCCACCACTTGGACGCTGCCGTCCTCAATGAACGCGGGAGAAGTGGCCTATCGGACCGACAACACGGGTGACAACTATTGGGGGAGTAATCTGTTCTTCAATCCCGGAAACACCGGGTGGGTGATGATTCTTGACGATCAGGGAGCAGTCGTCGACTGGGTTGGTTGGGGGTGGACCACGGGAGAAATCGCGAGTTTCAATGTGACCGTCGGCGCGACGACGATCAACGATTTGTCGGGAGTTTGGACGGGCGCGGCTGTGGACAGCAACGACACGACGGGCGGGACCGGTTCCCTCCAACGGGTCGGATCGTCCGACTCAAATTCCGCCGCGGACTTCCAATGGGTCTCTCCACAAAGCAAAGGGACCGCCAATGCCGGACTGAACACGCCGTTCTCTCTCCAGGATGGCTCGCAACTCGCTAAGGATTTGTCCACTCCACAGGGATTCGATCTCGCGGATGTCGCCGGCGCGTCCGATCTCGAATTCACCAACACAGAAGTGATTGTCTCTTTTCAAGGGGCACATCCCCAAGACGTCCTGACCGAATCCGTTCGCGAGCAAAACCCGTTGTTCGATGCGTCCATCGACCTTGGCGGATCCTACACGCTGCTGACGACCGAAGGCGGGGAAACCCTCGCGGTCTTCACTCTCAACGCGGGCGCTGATCCGTTGGAAGTGATCGAGCAACTCTCCGGGTTGGCGTCGGTCCATTGGGCGGCGCCGAACTACATCTACGCGGTGAGTGATCCTCGAGAACTCATTCCAAACGATCCGGATTATGGAAACCAGTATCACCATCCAGTGATGCAGAATCAGCTAGCCTGGGACATCACCCTGGGGGACTCCGGCGTGATCATCGCCGTCACGGATGATGGTGTTGACTGGGACCATGTCGACTTGGCCGCCAACATCTGGAACAATCCCGGGGAGATTCCCGGCAACGGCATCGACGACGACAGCAATGGCTATATCGACGATGTCCGCGGTTGGGACTTCATCGACAACGACAACAATCCCGATCACAACGGCACCGACTCCCACGGAACCCACGTTTCCGGAATCTCCGCCGGGCGCACGAACAACTCGACGGGAATTGCAGGGACCGCCGGCGGCTCCACGATCATGCCGCTGAAGTTTTATGACGGCGCCCAGCCGGGAACCTGGACGTCGGTCGTCATCGCGGCGACATATACCTACGCTGTGAATAACGGCGCGCAAATCATCAACACCAGCTACAACGTCAATGGGTATGCGAACGACCCGACGTATATCGCCGCTCTCCAAAATGTTTATGACAATGGAGTTTTGCATTTCAACTCCGCGGGGAACGCAACCGAACTGAATCCGATTCGGCAAATCCGTGATCAGTCGATTTATGTCTCCAGCACCGATAGCGCCGACTTGCTAAGCGGCTTCACGAACTACGGTACCGGGATCGATGTCGCGGCACCGGGATCGAGTATCCAGTCGACATTGCCCGGCAACACTTACGGGTTGTCGAGCGGCACGAGCATGGCGACGCCCAACGCTGCCGGAGTCGCGGCGTTAATCTGGTCCGCGCATCCCACTT
This sequence comes from Planctomycetaceae bacterium, assembly GCA_020426125.1. Lineage (GTDB taxonomy): Bacteria > Planctomycetota > Planctomycetia > Planctomycetales > Planctomycetaceae > HKST-UBA70. The sequence continues at coordinate 898 of JAGQQQ010000299.1, read as the reverse complement.
GGACCCGCGATCAGGTCGCGGCGCAACTCATCGGAACCGCTGACAACATCGACGCCTTAAACCCCGGATTCGAAAAACTCTTGGGCTCGGGACGCGTGAATTCTTTCCGTGGCGTCACCGAGGTGCTCGCGGCACCTCGGATCGAGGGGCTTGAAGGACTCCCCGCAAGCGGCGCGGCCACGAACCGTTTGATCACCAGCTTTTTCGTTGACTTGGATAATGTGTTCAACGCTGCTTCCGTACAAAATAGCTCGAACTGGCTACTCACGGAGGCCGGAGCTGACGGAACGCTCGGAACCGGCGATGATGTGTCCGTTCCCATCACGTTGCAGACGACGTATCAAATCGGGTCCAATCGCCTGAGGTTTACCACCGACGGCGGTCCGCTGGCTCCAGGAAAGTATGAATTCCGGGCCTCGGGAGCCGGCTTGACCGACCCCTTCGGAACAAAGCTCGATGGAAACGGTGACACCACCGGCGGTGACGACTTCGTTCATGTCTTTTCCGTCTCGACTCCGACGAATGCTCACAACGTGACCATCACCACCGGACAGTTTCTGACCGACATCGATTTCGGAAACGCCAAAACGAATTCTCCACCCACGGACATTTCCCTCGATAAAACGACTCTCGCGGAAAACGCTGGAGTCAATGCGACGGTGGGAACCCTCTCGGGTGTCGATCCAGACCCCGCCTCCAAACTCACGTTCTCGCTTCCGAATGGAGTCGACGACAACGCCGCCTTCAACATCAGTGGCACACTATTGCGTGCGAATGCCTCATTCGATTATGAGACCGACAGCAGTTACACCGTCACCGTTCGCGTTACGGACCAAGGGGGACTCAGCTACGACGAACAATTTGTTATTACGGTCACCGATGTCAACGAGGCCCCGAT
>JAGQQQ010000298.1 GCA_020426125.1 Planctomycetaceae bacterium | reverse complement strand
AGAAATCGTTCACGCGGAGAAAAAGTGTTCCCGCCGCCCGGAGTCGGAGCGTGCCTTCCCGTCCCACTGCGTAAACGGGGAAATCCGACCCGAACTGCTTCTGTCCGTCCGCCGACGTTGGAACGACCCCCGCAAGGAGCCGGCCCATTGGAACTCCCGCCGCGTACCGGATCGTAATTCCCTGTGGCTCGCTGCGCCACGGCTTCGGATCTTGCGCCAACACAACCTCTCCGCTCGCGCTCAGGTGATAGTCCACGCCAGACGCAAGCACGAGACCGGTGGACTGCCACCCCAGCTTGGCGGCGACCTCCAGCGATGTTTTTCGCTCGTCCCACGTCCGAGTCTCGACGACTTGAAATGCGTCTGCGGTGATGTCCGTACCTAAGCGGAGTCGACGGGCAAACTCCAGCCATTCCGCCGCGATCAACTCCCTGTCCGGCTCAAAGGTTGTCGCCAACAGTCGAGTGAATTCGTTGCCTTCCAAGTGACGTGCCAACTCGCGAAAGCGATCCTGATAACGGGGATGCGTATCGAGAAACTTGCAGAGCGCCCAACTCCAGGCATACGGAATTGAACGCGATTCGCTGAAGGCGCGATTCCCCAACTGACCGACTTGTGCCAGGGTGAGCAATCTCCCAGCGGCGATCTCATCCTGAATCATCTCAATCCGCCCCAACCCTCGAAAGTCCGACGATTCGTCCGGCATCACCCGGAACGTCAACTGTCCTGATTCATTCCCTCGGTGTGTCGCAAAGAGTTCGGCGACTCCTTCGAGATACCAGGTCGGAGGATACGGCCCGGGCATGGCCATCGTGTAGCAGTGCGTCGCTTCGTGAAACAGGAGGTGTCGGCGGTAGTAGTCAAACTCCTGATCCTGCATCCAGAATTCCTGTCCGCGGTGTCGGCCATGTTCAAACAACGGCAGATCGTCAGGCAGCAATCCCGCGGCGGCGAAACGGTCCATGTCCCCAATCAGGTATCCCGTGATCTGATAGACGCGGCCATCTCGACTGGGGGGAAGTTCTCCGAAGTAGTCAACAAATGACGCGAAGAGCTGTTCGACCATCGGCGGCAACGACTCCGCGATGGCCGGATCGATATCGGTGAGCAGCTCGAAGTGGGGACTTTCATATCGCTGGACCCCCAGTTTGGCGAGTCGTTCGTAGTCATGCTCGGGACGGTCGTCATCCGGACGATGGATGACCTCAGGGGCGAGTTCTCGTTCTTCTGGTGAAGCGTGTGCGAGATCGCCAACTCCATTCAGCCGTGCCGTAATCTCGACGGCGGATGGCTCCGGCGAAACAGTCTCTCGTTGCCACGTTGGCTCGGCGCTTTCGGGACGAGGTGTTGGGTCTTTCGGAGTTGGACAACCACAGATCAACAAGCACGCGATCCCCAAGGTCGCCAACCGACACGGAGTTTGGATAGCGAGTCGCCCGTCAGCGGATTGTGGAGGGGCGTCGAAAGTCATGGGCCGGTTTCGTGTGTGGGGGGAATGGAATCGGCCCACGATCCCTGAAAGACCATGGGCCGATCTGTTTTCAATTCTCGATGTCCAAGAGCGGTCCTCTACTCCTGCATCGGCAGCGTTTTTGTCAGACGTCGGCCGTTTCGCAGGATTGTCACCGAGACCTTTTCTCCCGGTTTGCGCGCGGTCACTCCATAGGCCAGGAGATCGCCATCGCGGAGGAGATCGTTTCGTCCATCATATTCGACAATGATATCCTCTTTCTGAAATCCAGCCCGTTTGGCCGCGGCATGTGGCCCGTATTGCCCGACATGGGCCACGCGAAGAGCCATCTTGTCTTCGGCAATCTTCAATCGCCGTTTCTCTTCCGCAGGAACCTCTTCGAGCTTCAGCCCGCCCAAGGCCATTCTCCTCATCGGCCAGGAACTGACGCGCCAGCCGATATCATCAAGCCGACGCCAACCCTTTGGCAGGGAGATCGTCAGCGACTTTTCGACTCCGTCACGCTGGACGGCGGCAGTGACCTCGCCGCCATCCGGGGAAGTCTGATGAAGGACCCATTGGATGTCGGCAATCGATAAGATCGGCTGACCATTGAGTGTTTGAATCTTGTCTCCCTGTTGAAGTCCCGACTTCTCCGCGATTGTCCCTGGCTCAACGGACTTCACCGTCGACAGTGTCTCAGGATCGAGAACGAGCCCCAGGGCTTTCGGGTGGGGATATGGAAACAGCACCTTCTCCGGAATTGGCTTCCCCGCGCTGCGATAGAAGGCCCGCTCCGCGTCTCCGATCTGATGGCAGTGAATGCAGCTACGCACCACATCGCCAGCGTAGTTGATCTTGTCTGTGAACTTGTCTCGATGAAGGGGATATTGCTCCGGCGACGCGAATAACGGCTTCGGCCCCGTCTTCCCCGCGAGAGCGGCTTTGTTCTCCGGGTAGTTGTCGTGCAGTTCCAATCCTTTTTCGAGAGCCTTTTCCAACCCGGTGATGGAGACGTCGTCTTCCCAGTCCGTGCGATGAGACCGGGTGCCGTAGCGACCGTAGATTGTGCCATCGGCGTTCAGCAAAAAAACGGCGAAGGACTGATCAGTGTCGTACTGGAAGATGGAGAGATCAATCCCGTTCGTCGACACTTGCCGCACACAGACGTACTCTTTCAAGAGCTTCTGAATCTCCGGATCTTCTTCCAGCAGATCGTCATCCAGCTTGACACACTCCTCACAGGGAATGCAGCGCAGCACAACGAGGAGTGGCTTCCCGGTCAGGGCCGCTTCCTGAAAGCCCTTCTTCAGATCGTTGTAGATCCAGAAGCCTTCCCCTTCGATCCGAGCGCGGTCCGATCGCACCTTCTCCTCTCGCGTTGGCTTTTGTGCCTCCGTCTGCGAGGTGAAGGCAAACACGATCAAGAGTACCAGCAGTCCCAGACGAACCATTTTCGTGCTCCACGTTCAGTTCTTGGTGTTTATTCGAAGTTCGAAATCCACAATCGGCGTGTTCGCCAATCACTTTCGGATTTCCGATTTGGATTTTGTTTCGGATTTGTTCCTTCGAATTTCAATGGTAAACAACTCTCAGACAACGCTGTTCGCTCAGAACCCCCGCAACCGTCGAATGTCGTCCATCGTCCGCAGATTGTAACCGATGCCGACATAGTCCAGCAGGGAGCACAAGGCCCGGACTGCGACGCCCATCCCATCAGGGCCGCTGAATCCGCCGAACTGTCCACCTCCTTTCAGGTGCGGTTCCAGTTCCAGAAAGACTCCGGGCGCTCCCAGCTTTTTCATGCGGGCATCCAATTCGGAGATATGGTTTTTGAAGTCCCTCAGAATCATCTCGTGACCGGAGTCCCCGACGTTGGCGGGGACGAAGTTCTTGAGCCGTTCCTCGTCGACGTAGCCTTTCCATTCCAGATTCGGATCCACGGCATAATCTTTGATGTGGATCCAGCCAATGTGGTCACGCATCGCGACGTACTCTTCAAAGCACTGGACCGGACTCATATTCTGCGACGAAATATTGCCGCCATCGAAGATCAGGACGAGATTGTCACGTTGGATTCGCTCCGCGAGTCCGGCGAGCGTGCGACCATTCTGCCCGATGAGATTTGCTTCCACTTCGAGGCCGTAGGTGATGCCGTGTTTAGCGAATTCGTCGGTGATCTTGCCGACCAGTTCGGCCGCCGGATCGAGATACGGCTCAGGGGCCTCTCCCTTGGGATGGTAGTACGAAAACCCACGAATCAGCTTCGCGTCCAAGGCCAGCGCCGCTCGGATCGTATTCGCGACCTCACCGGCCATGTACTCCTCAAACGGCACGTACTTGTTGTGAGAGCCGTCTTCCTGGTCGAGGAGTTTGACCTTCCCGATCCGACTGCCGATGCTGGCGACGGACATGCCGTACTCGTCGTGCAGTTTCTTCAACTCTGCGAGTTCATCGTCCGACAATTCCACCACATGCTTGACGGTCCCCGATCCCGTCACATCGACAAACCGGGGGCTGTAGTAGTTCAGACCAAGCGCGGCCAGGGCGGACAATTGTTCACGGGCGGTTTTGCCGTTGGCGGCTTCATCCGCAAACGCACTCAGCAAGACAGTTGGCTTCTCAGACATCAGGGATCTCTTGATTCAAGGATGGGCGTCAGACCCGCACATTCTTGAAAGTCCCCGAGAGTGATGCAACCAACGGACCTCCTTCCTCAGGGAGTCCCGGTTTTACAAGATGCCGAGGTTGGACAAGAGTTCGTTGACTTGGAGGACGTTTTTTCGAAGGGTTGCGGCGATGTTGGACTGCTTCATTTGTCGAAGCTGGCGGATGGCGGTTTTGCGGACGTTGGCGAAGTTTTGCGGACTCTCTATCGAATGGACCATTGGTCGAACTTGATCAGGGCAAAGCAGGTTCCGTCTTCATCTTGCCTGCGTGCGGAGTGAACCGCCACGGCAAGGAGATCACCACACGTGTGAACAACGGTGTGCCGTTTACGCGAGGAGACCTTTTCGACGGCATCGGATCCTTTCTCATCGCTCTCTTCTGTTGTTCGGATGGACTGGCTGTCGATAGGATCTGCGGTTGGTTGCCACGTCTTCCCAGCGGCTTTGCTTGGCCATCCTCGAAGCGTGTCACGAATGCGTTGCCAAAGCCCCGACTTCAACGACATCCAGCAAATACCGTTCACGGGTTTTCCACGAGGGAACTCGTTCTGGAACAATCGCCACTGGCATCCTATTCGAAGAAGGTTGAATATCGCATTGAGAAACCGCCCTGGGTCAATCGGACGTCGGCCACGACGGGACCTCGCCGGAAGCACCTTTCGAATGATCGCCGATTGCCGATCCGTTAGATTGGTGTCATCATTCCCTTTCCCCACGGCCGAGGCTCCATCCTTGGAGTTCCAAATGATTACGCGGGCGCCCTTGCGTCGAATATCTCCAATCGAATTTCAAAACACGTTCTCAGCTTGGGGGAAGGCCGATGCGAAGGCGAAGCGAACCAGGCTGATCTCCAGTGTTTCCAAAGGAAATATGCATCCGTTGGGGCTGATATCTCGCCCTCGTGTCGCGACAACGTCCTGTCTTCGTTGAGATCAACTCCACTCAACGAAATGATCACCGATTCACACGTTCAGTGAAATCACTCAGGAAAAGATGGAAAGAATCAGAAGAGTGGGCTTCATCGTGACTGAAAGTAAGGGAGAGCATGTCGAACTCGGCTGACACCAAGGCACTGTCTGTTTCATCACCAATCCTTCAAAGCGTCTTTAGAAACCTGCAGGCACTTTGGAGGCCACTCGTCGTGACAGACCTGTTGTTCAAGCTCGTCGCGTTTTTCGTTTTAACACCAGCAGTCGGACTCTTGTTTCGTGGATTTCTGTTGACCTCCGGACGAACAGTCCTTGCGGACCTCGACATTGCTCGCTTTCTCTTCCATCCCATTGGGTGGCTCTCTCTGATCATTGTTGGTGGCGCAGTGGTCTGCGTGCTTGCATTGGAATAATCTGTATTGATGACCTTCATCTTAGCTTCAAACCTCAACCGTCGATTGTCGATGTTTGGAAGCTTCCATTTTGTGGTGAGAAAGATCACGGGGGTCTATCATTTGGCGGTGCAGATGGTCGGACGTGGATTGCTGTTGTCTATTCCATTTCTCGCATCGAGCGGCGGATTGTACTTAATCATGCTGACTCAGCATGACATCAATTACTATCTGACTGAGAAACCGTTGGAATATTGGATCGCGGTTTCCTTGATTGGGACAGTCCTGATCGTGATGGCGTTACTCCTGGCCCGACTTGCCGTCAATTGGTCCATCGCTTTGCCACTTCATCTCTTCGAAGGGGTTCCTCGGACTGAATGCCTCAAGACGAGCCAACAACGTGTCCATGGTCACCGTAAGACTATTGCAGGATGGATCATTGTTTGGCTGGTGATTCATGCTCTCATTTCGTCGATTGGATTGGCATTGATCGTCTGGCTCGGGCGAATCCTTCTGACGAATACGACGGAGAAGTTGTGGCCCCTTGTTTTCAAACTGGGCGGGGTATTACTTGCATGGACGATTGTGAATACTGGTACGGGTCTGCTTGCCGTCATTTCTTTCGCTCTCGTTTTGACCGAGGTTTATCAACAGTTTGGCAAAGCCTCCGTCTGTGAGATTCCAGAGGATGGTTTTCCCCAGCCATCTTGGACAAATAGGTTGACACGGAATCGGATGATCGTTGGTCTCGTCCTCGGCTTTCTGATCTCTAGCTCGGTGAGTGTCACGGCAATTCACTCCCTCCGTCTCGAAGATCATGTTGATGTGACCGCTCATCGAGGCGCCTCCGGCAAAGCGCCTGAAAACACAATGGCCGCAGTCCGCCAAGCCATTGCAGATGGGGCAGATTGGGTCGAAATCGACGTCCAAGAATCGAAAGACGGAGTCGTCATGGTCGCCCATGACAGCGACCTGATGAAAGTGGCGGGAGTGAAAACAAAGATTTGGGAGGCGACAGCTAAAGAATTGCAAGCCATCGATGTTGGCAGCTACTTCGACCCCAAGTTTAAGGATGAGACCGTACCGACGCTGAATGACGTTCTCAACGAGTGTCGCGGACATGTCCGCTTGAACATCGAACTCAAGTACTACGGGCATGACCAGGATCTTGAACGGAGAGTGGTCGACCTTGTCGAACGATTTGAAATGGAGCCGGACGTGGTCGTCATGTCCCTGGAGTCGAAAGCCGTTCGAAAGATGAAGTCGCTTCGCCCGAATTGGACTGTAGGGCTCCTCACTGCCGTGAAGCTTGGTGATCTGACGAGTGTTGACGCCGACTTCTTGGCAGTGAACACAAAATTGGCTACTCGTCCGTTCATTGAGTCCGCACATGCGAGAGAGAAACAGGTTCACGTGTGGACGGTGAATGACGCCATCACTATGTCGAGTATGATCAGCCGCGGGGTCGATAACGTGATTACCGACGATCCGGAACTGGCACGTCGGGTTCTGGCCGAACGCTCGATGATGAGCCCTGTCGAGCGTGTCCTCCTGGAATTGGGTGTGCGATTCGGCGCTTTTAGCAAGGCCCACACCGGTCGGTGAGCCAATGCGATGGCGAGGGGAGCAGGACGTCCCCCCATCAGCGGAGCGAGCGTAAACGCCAGCGTTTTCCATCGTTCCCACGAAATTCTGCGAGGAACTCAGAAGAGAGTTCTTTCCGTGGTGTGGGAGGACGGGAAAAGCGATCTGCCATCCTGATCGATCGTGGTTCATTTCAATAATGAGTCACATCCCAATAGACGACCACGAGCCGAATTCTCTTTACCCAACTGTCCAGTTCGGCAATCCGGATTCTGAGTTCTGTGCTCAACAGGGGAACATTGCCGTCGACGCGGCGCGGGGGAGGTTGGGAAACAGGGAAAACCCTAGCGGCAATAACTCTTCTTAAGTTCTTTCAAGTCATGCGGTTGCAATCCGAGAACTTGCCACCGTTCCCGAGAGACCAATTTGACCCGGCCGCCACAGCGTGTAGAGTTGCCTGGAACTCGCCGGGAACTCACGCTGCGGGAATTGTGAACGCGTGACCACTTGCCAAGCTTCCCTTTTGCCCCAAGAAAGTGTACTGTTTGGCGCGGTTATTCCGTTGCCATTGGTCCACCAGCCCCCTGCCCCAGGATGTCTGTGTCGGCTCCCTCCCCACAGGAATTTCGGGAACTCGTTCGCAGCCAGACAGACATTGTCGGTCTGATTGCCGAATCGATTGCCCTCCAACCACGTCACGGCGGTCGCCAGTACGTGGGCCTGTGTTGCTTTCACGACGATCGGAATCCGTCGCTCAACGTCTATCCCGATCGGCAGACGTTTCGCTGCTGGTCGTGCCAGACGGGCGGGGATGTATTCACCTTCGTCATGCAACATGACGCGGTAACGTTCCCGGAAGCTCTAGAAATCCTCGCGAAGCGGGCGAATATCCCGATCCCCCAGAAGCTGGGAGGACGGCCGGAAGGGGAGGAAATCAACAAGGCTCGGATCCTCGAAGCTCTCCAATGGGCCGAACGGGAGTTTCACGTCGCCTTGGTCTCTGCTCCCGAGGCGGAACCGGCGCGACGCTACCTGCTCGACCGGGGCTTCTCGCTGGAATCCATTAAGAAGTATCAGTTGGGGTTTCACCCGGACAATTGGAACTGGCTCGAACAACGTGCCAACGGGAAGTTTTCCCCCAAGGTATTGCTCGACTCGAAGCTGATCGATCAGAAAAACGGTCGGACGTTTGATAACTATGTGAACCGCGTATTGTTTCCCATTCACAATGAACGGGGACAGGCAGTTTCCTTTGGCGGGCGAATTCTTCCGGGAAGTGACCATCCGGCAAAGTATTGGAATGGGCCGGAAAGCCCTGTCTTCCACAAAAGTCGGACTCTGTATGCGTTGGACTTTGCCCGGGACGAGATTCGTCAATCGAAGTCGGTCGTCGTCGTCGAGGGCTACACCGACTGCCTCGCTTGCCACATGGCTGGCATGACCAACGTGGTCGCGACGCTGGGAACAGCACTCACGGATCAGCATGTCACCGCGTTAAAACGGTTCGCCCGGCAGGTGGTGCTGGTGTTTGACGGCGACGAAGCCGGCCAACGGGCGGCGAGCAAGTCGGTCGAACGGTTCCTCGCGCAGGATGTCGACCTCCGCATTCTCACCTTGCCGGAAGGACAGGATCCGGCGGACTATTTGAAGGCGCACAGCGTCGATGATCTCCGGAAACTGGTGGATTCGGCTCCGGAAGCGTGGAATTTTCAGTATCGGTATCTGAAAACCGAATTCGGCATCGAGACGGTTGATGGCCGGCAGAGAGTGCTGGAAGGAATGGTGAACCTTTTTGCGGAAGTGCCATCTTTACAAGGAAGCCTTCGGGAAAGTGTGCTTGTTGCAAATGTTGCACACCGGTTGTCGCTTTCCGAGGCATCCGTGCAGGCCGCTCTCAAGGATGCCCGAGATTCGAAAAGAAACTTTGGCCGCCGCATGAATGATGCGGTCGAACCCCGCCCATTTACAGAAGGGGCGGCCCGAATCATTCATCGTCGGCTGAATAAGAATGAGCGGGTGGAATACGACTTGCTTGAATCCCTCCTCGCCGCACCGCAGCACTTCCACTACTACGAAGACGTGTTGTTCGAACATCCGTTTCGCAACACCGTCTTGGCCCATATCTGGGAACAGTGCGTCGCGGAGTGCATGGAGAACGACGTTCTGACTTTTTCAGGACTGATGAGTCGAGTCCAGGATCCGGACTTGACGAACCTGCTCGTCTGGATTGACGAGCAAGCGACCGCGAAGGGTATCGCGGAGAAGATCGACAAGAGCGTCGAACAAACCCCCACTGACGGTGGAGACTGTCCTCCCTATCTGGTCCGCGCGCTCGAGAATCTGAAGTGGCGGTCGGAGGAGGAGTCTCACCAAGTCACGGCCGCCCGGCTTTCACAGACGGAAGAGGACGCAGCGATTGAAGAAGAGAATGCCTTGTTGATGCAGGCTGCCGCCTTCCATCAACAACGAGACATCCGGAACGCGACAGGGTGACGCCAGCCCCCTCAGGAGGAAACGACCGGTTTCCTTTCCCCCTGCTGACGCCTATCCTTTCCTTTGAGACAACCTACCCGAGCGACCCACCATGTACCGACTTGACGATCACCTCCAGGAACTCACCGAACTCGGACAAGCCCAGGGTTACCTGACCTTCTCCCAGATCAACGAGTACCTTCCCAACGAAGCGGTCAATCCCGAGAAACTCGATTCGCTGCTGCTCTCACTCGAAGAGCTTGGCCTGCAAATTCGCGATGAGCAAAAGGGTCTTCCCAAGCCCAAACCCGCTGCTCCGAAGGTGGAAAAGAAAAAGGCGCCCAAGCGAAAAATGCAGACGGTCAACGTGACAGGGCTGTTTGAATCGGAAGCGACCGTCATCGAAGCGGCGCCGATTGATGATCCTGTCCGGATTTATCTCTCGCAGATGGGCGAAATCCCGCTGCTCACTCGCGAGGAAGAGATCGCGCTGGCGAAGACGATTGAAGTGACCCGTAAGCGGTTCCGCCGGACTTTGCTCGAATGTCAGTTCGTGGCACAGGATGCCGTCGACACACTACACAAAGTCGAACGGGGAGAATTGCCTTTTGACCGGACGATCAAAATCTCCATGACCGACTGCACGGAACGGGCACAGGTCCTCGGGCGAATGCCTCACAACCTGAAGACCATCGAGCAGTTGATGGAGATGAATCGCGACGCCTTCGAGGAACTGCAACACGGCAACCTTTCCAAGAAGGACCGCGCAGTCAAACAGGACCAGATTGATCAGCGCCGTCGGAAAATCGCTACGCTGCTCGAAGAACTCAGTCTGCGGACGCAACGTCTGCAACCGATGATCCGTCGGCTGGAGCAGATCGCGCAGCGAATGACCGATCTCAAGCAGGAAATCGAACGCATCTCCGGCGATCGCTTACTGAAAGACCGCCGCGCGAATTATGAACAAGAGCTTCGCGACCTGATGCGAATCACGCAGGAAACTCCCGAATCGCTGACCGACCGTGTTCAAGAGGTCAAGCAGCGATACGCCGCCTATGATCAGGCGATGCGGGATCTTTCCGCGGGGAACCTGCGGCTCGTCGTATCGATCGCGAAGAAGTACCGCAATCGAGGACTGAGCTTTTTGGATCTCATTCAGGAAGGGAACACCGGTCTGATGCGAGCGGTTGAGAAATACGAGTATCGCCGCGGTTACAAGTTCTCGACCTA
>JAGQQQ010000297.1 GCA_020426125.1 Planctomycetaceae bacterium | reverse complement strand
GGCTTTATGAGAAGACCATTATCGTGTTTCTGGCCGACCATGGCCGGGCGATGGTTCGCGGGAAGCAATGGCCTTATGAGAGCGGACTGCACATCCCGCTCATCATTCGTTGGCCAGAGGAGTATCCGTCTCCTCCAGAGTTTGCTCGGGGAAGCGTCGATGACCGGCTGGTTGCGTCGATCGACTTAACGGCGACGACCATTGACTGGGCCGGACATGCCAAGCCAGACACGATGCAGGGACGGGTCTTCTGGGGTGAGAATCGCGAGCCGGACCGGGATTACGTCTTCGCCGGACGAGACCGCGGCGATGAAACGGTCGACCGCATTCGGACCGTTCGCGATGCCCGGTATCGATACATTCGAAACTTCTATCCCGAACGGCCGTTCACACAAATCAATCGTTACAAAGAAGCCTCCTACCCGGTCCTGCGGCTGATGCACCGACTCCATGAGGCAGGTGAGTTGAAAGGGGCAGCCGCTGCCCTGATGTCACCAACACGCCCCAGAGAGGAACTCTACGATCTGAAGAATGACCCGTATGAACTCGACAATCTCGCTGCCGACCCCGATCAGTCCGAGACCGTAGCGAGGCTGCGGGAGGTTCTGGAAAACTGGATCCACGAGATTGACGATCAAGGGCGGTTCCCCGAGTCCCCGGACGTGATTGAAGCGTTCGAACGAGACATGCGGCGAAACTACGAGCAACGGCTTGAGCAACTCCGTCGGGACGAAGCGAACGAGAAGTAACCTATCGCATGGATGCTGCGCCCACACCTGACCGGGGGAAGGAGACCCCATCCACATCGCTGCTGGCGAACCTCAGGATCGTCAGTCTGGGAACATTGCTTTCCCGCATCTTAGGACTGCTGCGCGACATCGGCATGGCGTCGCTTTTCGGGGCCGGGACGACGCTAGATGCGTTTATCGTCGCATTTCGAGTTCCCAATTTGACTCGGCAACTGTTCGGAGAAGGGGCACTCACGACCGCTTTTCTCCCGGTCTTCCTGGAAGATCGCGAGAAACATGGCGAACACGCGGCGCGAGCGACCTTGACGGCCGTTGCCGTTGCCTTATCGGCGATTCTTCTCGCGGTGGTTCTCGTGGCGGAATTGGTGGCAGTGGCCACGTATGCCACGGTGACGTTATCCCCCTCGAATGAACTATTGCTGCTGCTGTTCATGATTCTGCTGCCGTATCTCCTCTTAATCTGCCTGGCGGCGCTGTGCTGCGCATCGCTCCATGCGATGCGGGAGTTTCTTTGGCCAGCATTGGTTCCCGTGGTCTTGAATGTCGTCTGGCTCGTCGGGCTGACGGTGGCCTGGCTCTTCGCCGAGGGGGAACTTCGCCGGGTCACCTGGATTGCATTCGCAATACCGATCGCGGGGGTGTTTCAATTGGCGCTGCCCGTCTGGGTGTTGTTTCGCCGTCGGCATGGGTTTGTCCGTGACTGGCGTTTGGCGTGGCCTCGCGTGGGGCAGGTGTTTCGGACGATGCTGCCGGTGGTCGGGGGGATTGCGATTCTTCAAGTGAACACGGTTGTCGACAGTCTCCTCGCCTGGGGGCTGGCACGACCGGAGTCGGGAGGCCCCGCTTGGATCGAGGCCTGGGGCCTGCCGGCGCTACTAGAATCGGGAACGGCTTCCGCCCTGTACATTGGCCAACGGATGTATCAGTTCCCGCTTGGAGTGTTCGGCATCGCCCTCGGGACGGTGCTCTATCCCGTCCTCACACGGCATGCGCAGCGAGGCGAGTTCGAACAGCTGCGAAAGGATTTGTCGCGGGGAATACGGATTGTGATCGCGATCGGGATTCCAGCGAGCCTGGGCCTAGTCTGCCTCGCGAAGCCAATTACGACAGCGTTGTTTCAGCGTGGCCAATTCACCGCCGCCGATGGTCAGTTGGCGGCGACGATGGTCGCCATCTACGGAGCCGGAGTCTGGGTGTTCATTGGGCTGGCGATCCTTAACCGGGCGTTCTATGCGACCGGCGACCGGTTGACGCCGATGCGGTTTGGCATCTTCGCTCTGGCGGTCAATCTGCTGGCGAACGCGATTCTCGTGGTGGCCATTGGCGGGACCGGGTTGGCTTGGGGAAGTGTGATTGCATCAAGTTGCCAATTGCTGCTGACGATTCGGCGGATCGACCGGCAACTCGGGTCTCTGCTCTGGAAGGAGATTTTCGTGACGGCCGTGAAGACGGTATTCTGTACAGCAGCCATGACTCTCGCGTGCGTTTTCACCGTGACCTATTTCTCCGAACCTCCCACTTCGCTCCTGAGCCGGGTCTGGATGCTGGTCGTGCCGATGGGCGTGAGTGTGGTAACTTATCTCGCGACGGCGAAACTGTTCTTGTTGAGAGAACCGTTTGAAATTCTGAGCGAACGACATTGAGTGAGATCACGAGATCATTCGCAAGACGTGTGTCTTCTGACAAGAACGAAGCGCGTCGCAAAACGGGAATAGCCACCAACATTCTATTTGTGATGATGCCCGTGGATATGATCCGGCAACTTGTAGCCGCCGGACTCGAGAAACGTGAGCAAATCGAGAATCTCATCGCGTTGAAGAACATTGAGTAACCCGGTTGGCATCGGCGAAACGCGAGACGGGATCCGCTCCTCGATCTGGGCGACGGGAACCTTGGTCACCATTTGCGGTGTAAGCAGGTTGGAAACGACGTGCAGCATCGTGTCCGTCTCTTCCATCACCACGCCGGCGACGACTTTGCCATTTTTCAAGATGAACTGCTGCGGCTGAAACTTCTTGTTGATTTCAACCGAAGGTTCCAAGAGTTGCTGGAGCAGTTTCTTGCCTTGAAACCGTTTGGCGACGTCCGCAAGATCGGGGCCGAGTTCGACACCGTGGCCAGCGACCTTGTGGCACTGAGTGCAACGGGCTTTCATAAACGCATTCATTCCTCGCATGACGCGCTGTTCGTCCTGTTTGACTTCGATCTCCGGGAAGTCCGCGAGCGACCATTCCCGGACAATCTGCGGTTGGAGGTCGGCCAGCATCTTGTTGGCCGCTTCCAACGTCTCCCCGACCGCCATGTTCCCTTTCATCACAACCCAGTGCCCTGGAAAGGTACAGACAAACGGATAAACACCCGGCTCTTCGGGGGCGACGAACCGCAGCACATGAATCTGCGTCTTGCGGTTTGGCCCAATCATCGGGGAGTGATCGAGAATCAACGACCGCTTCTTCTGGGGAATAAAGTCGGAGTTGGCGTTCTTGGGGTCTTTGGCCATCTCGTTGGCGGCCATTCCGACTTCTTCCAGCGCGCCTGGTTTGACGAGCACAAAATTGTGGTCATTCGCATCGGGATTGGAGAAGACAATCTTCACCGGCTGGCCAGCGAAGACGGCAATCTCTTCCATGGAAAACCGCATTCGCTCGGGGACACACGAGACTTGAATTGTCGCCAGATTCGGCTGCCGATCAAACTCCGCTTCCGCGGCGCTCGGCTTCGGTTCTTTGAGTTCGCTGCTTTTCTCCAAGCGTGCCATCAGCGTGGGAACACGGGATGATGGATCGGTCTCCCAATGTGCTCGCAGTTTCTCCGATCCCAGCGAGCAACGGATGGCATACGCCAGATGCCCCCCGACCGGATGGTTTAACGTCTGCACAACCGCTTCGAGCGCTTCGGGAGTGCCGACATAACTGGCGGCAATCGCGGCTTCCATTCGGACGAGACCCTTGGGATCTTGAGCCGCGCGCATGAGCAATTCGCCTTCGTCGTCGAGGTGGCGATCGGTGTATCTGATCTGCTGCACTGCCGCCGCCCGGGCGTGATGGTCCTCGGACTCGAGAAGTTCACGCAGCAGTCGCACATCGAATTGCCCGACGCTCCGTCCCGTCCACAGGGCTTCGAGTTGATGGTGCGGATACCGGGGATCGGCCTTGTCGAGTTGAGCGAGCCAGTTGTTGAGGGCGAGACGGACTTCGTCGGAGTCCCGTTCGCGAAGTTCCCGTTTGGCCCAGTAGCGATAGCGGTATTCCCTTCGCCCCAACGTCGCCACCAACTCGCCAACCGACATCTCCGCGAAGTTCGGAGGCGAGAGGGTCGGTTTGTCCTTGGCGGTGATTCGCCAGATGCGGCCCGAATGCCGGTCGCGACGTTCATCGCGAAGCGAGTACTGAGCGTGCCCCTTGACCGGGTTATACCAGTCGCAGACGTACATCGCTCCATCGGGGCCGTAACGGAGGTCAACGGGGATAAAGCTCAGGTTCGTTGAGAAGACCAGGTCGCTGACGTATTCCTCTTCGTAGCCGAACTCCGTTTCCTTCCATTTTAAGATCTCAACACGGTTGGTCGGTTTGTAGCGAACCTTGATGAAGTGGTCTCCCTGAAGATCATCGGGAAAGGTGTCGAAGTCGACGAACTCATGGCCGCAGACTCCGGAGTAGGCTTGCAGTCCCACCGGGCGGGGATGCTGCTGGGGATACGGCGGATCGAGCGAGTGAAACGCCGCCGCGAAGACGGGGTGGCTCGCGACGTGATTTCCCCAGTCGTCGAACGTCACTCCCCAGGGGTTTGTGCTGTGATACGTCCCGAAGCTAAGCAAATGGTGTCGACGGGGGTTCATCCGAAACCAGCCGCTGTTCTGCTGCCGGACCGGACCCCAGGGAGTCTCAACTTGCGAATGATGAAAGATTGACTCCCGGAAAATGAGATCACCGTCGGGAGTCCACGCAAAGTCATGGAGCGAATG
>JAGQQQ010000296.1 GCA_020426125.1 Planctomycetaceae bacterium | reverse complement strand
CGAGTCACCGCACTCCAAATCTTCCAGCGACGAGTTCGTCGAGATGATCACACGAGAAGCAGCTTGTGCCTGCGGCCGCCGAGGGTTCGTGCTTCTCGCGGATCTCGAACAACTCACACCGGCCATTGTGACGCGCCTGAACCAGCCGCCAGGGTTGCGATCCCCGCTTGAAGAACCGACATTGCCCAGAGCGAACGCATCAACCGCGAATGATTTCATCAGGATACCGTCATGAATTCCTTCTCAATTTTCGATACGACCAACCGTCGAGAATTCCTCCAATTTGTCGCGGCGGCAACCATAACAGGACTGGCGGGAACAGCGAATCTTGCGACAGCGAAGGAATGGAAGGTCCACGGTCGCGGCCATAAAAAACGTCCGCGAATCGCTGCCATCTACACAGAACTCCGCGAGTTCTCCCATGCTTACCACATCCTCGAAGCCCATATGGGACCTTATCTGTTCAACGGACAACTGACCGATCCGGGCGTTGACGTTGTTTCGTATTACGCCGATCAGTTCCCGGACGGCGATATGACACGCGAAGCCGTCCAACGGCTCAAGATGCCGCTATATGACTCGATCGCAGAGGCCCTCACTTGTGGCGGCAAGGAACTGGCGGTCGACGGCGTTCTTTTGATCGGCGAACACGGCACCTACCCCAAATCTCCTCTTGGCCAAGTTATGTATCCCCGCAAAGAGTTCTTCGACCAGATCGTCGCCGTGATGGATCAGTCACAGCGATATGTGCCAGTGTTCAATGACAAGCATCTCTCCTGGCGCTGGGACTGGGCGAAGGAGATGTACGACACCGCCCAGGATCGAGGCTTCGCGTTGATGGCGGGGAGTTCCGTTCCGCTCGCCCAGCGGATCCCCGATTTGGAATTTCCCAACGGAGCCGAGGTGAGCGGAGCCGTTTCCATTCATGGTGGTCCGATCGAGTCCTATGACTTTCACGGACTCGAAGTGTTGGAGTCCTTTATCGAGGCACGAAAGGGGGGCGAAGCGGGGATCATGAGTGTGCAACTTCTCGAAGGTCCTGAAATGTTGGAAGCAGGCAATGTTGGGAAATGGCGGACCGATCTGGCCATCGCGGCGATGCAGGCCGAACTTGATCAAGACTACGATGAAATCACACTGGACGGAGATTACCCCCTCAAGCATGGCCTGCTGCTCGAACATGCCGATGGCCTCCGCTCCGCGGTGCTTTCCGTCGGCAACTCCGGCACACGCTGGAACTTCGCCTGTGAGATCGCGGGCCGAGACGTGCCGTTCGCTTTGAAGATCTATCCCGGCCCGTGGGGCAATCGCAATCTGTTCCGAGCCTTGTCTCATTCGATCCAGGAACTCTTTTTGACCGGGAAGTCTCCTTATCCCGTCGAGCGAACACTGCTGGCGACCGGCGTACTGGACGCCGCGATGCATTCGCACGCCGAAGATGGGGCTCTGGTCATCACGCCCCATTTGAAGCTCCCTTACCAACCCATAAACTTCGACCACCTCCGCGAGCGGGGCGATTCCTGGAAGATCCTCAAACCCGGTTCTCCTCGTCCCGAAAAGTTCGAACCAGGAGACCTGCCGACCCTGGAACGGATTGTTGAGGGAGAATGAAAAGCGTGAAATAGGGGCAAAAACGGTTGGATATCTCGAGTGAAAGCACAGGGGGCTGACGCCCCCCACTCGTGGAGTCCACTATTCGCCGGGTTGACGGACGCCGATCGTCAACAACAGATTCGCCCAAAGGGCCTGTTCGGCGGTTTGAATCGTGAGCACATGATTCTTGCTGGCGACCGCTTCGTAAAAATCCCATTTCTCGATCGGTTGGAGTTCCACGCGGACTCCCGAGTCATCCAGGATCGTCCGGTACTCATTCCAAATGGGAGGATCCCCCTTCCCGGCGTAGGGATCATTGGCGGGAATTCCCATGGTGTTGGCCGCTTCGATGGGAATCGCCGTGAGCAGGGCCTTGAGGACATCCGTGCAACTGACAATCCCAGGGGACAGATTCAGGCTGACCAGTTCGGCGTTCGGGCCGAGAGTGTCATAAGCGGGGTAGTTGCCGTCGGCGATCAGCACTTTTGAATGGTGCCCCGCGCGTCCCAGAATCTGATTGATCTCAGGATGAATGAGCGTCTGTTTCAGCATGATGTCAAAGAATGTTAAGGGCAGAGGAACAGAGTTCTTGAGGAAACAAAGCTTGTGCGGGGTCAATGAAGTAGCAGTTCGGCCGATGCCGACGAGCGGCTTCCCGGAACCGGCGGATTGTCGGACGATCGAAAGGTAAACACAACCGAATACTTCGTATCTTCCGAGTAATTCCGAGTCGCTGCGTGGAGCGTTTTGCAATGGAAAAACAACACATCCCCAGGCTCCAACTCCACGGCCCGCCGTTGGGCCAACACGGGGGCGTTCTTATCCAGATCGGCACGGAAGAACTTCGCGTCGTCGAAGCAGTCGCGATCGTATTGGACACGGTGTGACCCAGGAATCACCTGGAGGCAGCCGTTGTGCAGGTTCTCTTTCCCCAGAGCCAACCAGACGGAGATTAGCTCCGGTTGCTCGAACGACCAGTAGCGAATGTCCTGATGCCATCCGGTGTCACTGCTAAAACGCGGCTCTTTGGTCATGATGCAATTGTGATGGGCCAACGGACACAACACCTGCGGCCCCAGCAACTGCTTGAGCCGATTCAAAATCGCCGGGGATTGGATCCATTCCAGAAAGACGATATCCCGACTGAAAGCCTGTTTGAGTCGGCGAACCGTCTGCCCTCCTGCGACGCTCCGGGATTCTGGTGCTCCGGGATAATGGACATCCGCCTCGAACTCAAGCGGCTCGATCGAGCGATGCAATCCTTCGAGCGTGACATGCAACATCCGTCGCCGGAGGTCCTCGTCCCCCAAACCGCGAAGAATCAGATACCCTTGCTGGTGAAACTGCTGGACTTCCTGGTCCGTTAAGCTGTCCCGTCCAGACGCCGTAAGAACTTCCTGTGGCGACGCCATTTTCCGATCCCTAATAGGTGAGGGAAACACCCGTCCCCTCAGTTGCCGAATTCCCGTAGTTGCCGGTGTCACACGGTTGCCAAAACAACCAGAGTGATCTCATTCTACTCAGGAATCGCATGTTTGTCGTCGGTTGACATCCCATTCCCGCCTCCCGAACCCCGCATCCTCCCCATGCCCGACCATCCCCTGCTTGCCGAACTCGCCCGACTTACCGCGTTGAACGCTCCCGTCGGCTTTGAGGAACCCGTTCTCGCGTACGCTCGCGAAGAGTTGTCCAAGGCTTGTGAAACGGTCTGGCAAGACGTTCGGGGAAATCTTTATGCCATCCAATCCGGAAGTGACGCTGACGCCCCCAACATCATGGTCACCGCACACGCCGACGAAATCGGGTTTATGGTCACCCACGTTCGCCCCGATGGCTTTTTGCGTTTCACCCTGCTCGGATTTCCGACGGAGCAAGTTCTCCCCGGCCAGCGAGTGACCATCCTAGCAGATGGCCGTGAGATTCCCGGCGTCATCGGCGTTCGCCCGGGACACATATTGAAAGGGGACGAAGCCCGCCGCGTCCCCGCCGCGGAGGAACGGTATATCGACATCGGTGCCGTTTCCCACGCGGAAGCCACGGAATGGGGAATCGAGCCGGGCGTTCCTGGTGTCTTTCATGGTCCTCTCACATTGACCGCTCACCACGACCGGATCTTCGGCAAGGCAATCGACAACCGAGCGGGACTGCTGGCCGTGCTCGAGGTGGCGCGCCGGCTCAACGATGAACAGCTTCCTGCCACTCGGTCATATGTCGTCACAGTTGAGGAGGAGATCGGCTTGCGGGGGGCTTTTGTCGCAGCCGGTGAAATTCAGCCGGATGTGATCTTGGCGATCGACACCGTCCCCGCCGGGGGAACGCCCGATGTCGGTCCAGAACAGCTTCCCTGGCAGATCGGGAAAGGTCCCCTCCTCAAGGTTCGCGAGACCCAAGGGCTCTCGACACATGGCCCCCTCCGGTCCTTACTGAGGAAGGTCGCCGACCACGCGGAAATCCCATATCAACTCATCGTCGACACCGCCGGAATCACCGACGCTTCCACCGCCCAGCAAGCCACCGGGAAAGCCGCCGCGATGGTCATTGGACTCGCCCGCCGTTACTCCCATTCCGCGATTGAAATGCTTGATCTCGGGGATCTTGACGGGGCCATCACCCTGGTTGAGGAAACGGTTAAGCGATTGACGTCTCGCGAACACCTTTCGCGTCTCTGATACGGGAAAGCCAGTTGCACTGACGGGATGGAATGAGAAACTGCGGACTCTCGCGTTTCGCACATCAGTTTTTCCTCGGCTCTGGCGATGACAATGTCCGACGATCCGATTTCGTTTACTGTGTACATGACCCCGGCGGACGAGGCCCCGCTCTTGGACTTTCTTCGCCAGGATGGTGGAAAAATTGTTCGGATGTTCTCCTCCGAATGGCCACCGGTTCCATTGAAGAGGCCCCCAGAGGCGTGCGGCGACGATGAGTGTCTGGCCGTCTGGTACTCGGACGTGATCTCTGAAGCAGAATTGGAGCATCCGGACTGTCGCCCAATTCGGGGTCGCCATGGGCGTTTCGATGCGTGGAGCCTGCCCTTGGTGACGTTTCAGCGGCAATGGTACTGGAAGAAACAAGCGACTATCTTCGCCGTGGAACTTGATGAGCGAGCCTTTTGCCCCAACCGGCCGGAATCAGAGCCGCTCACCGCTGAGGAGTTTCGGGAATTTCACTCGCGACTCAACCTATTGCGAGCCCGGGCATTCGCGATTCAAACGTGGTGTCGAGACCACCTCCGAGAAGGATACATTGGTGAGCACGCTTGGAAGGAATCGGAAAGACTCCGACAGACGGTTGCCTATCACGCCCACCTCAAGACGCGAAACACAGA
>JAGQQQ010000295.1 GCA_020426125.1 Planctomycetaceae bacterium | reverse complement strand
GGCCAAGAATTGGCCGGGTCGCGCAGCGACAAGAAGCTTGTCCCTCAGCATTCTGCTACAGTGTGGCTTTCCAGTCACCAATAGTGTTCACTGGCAGGAACGATGGTCACTCGGCGCGTCTACGATCAGGAGAAACATGTTCATTTTGTGACCTTCTCGTGCGACAAGCGACGTCAATACTTGAACCCCGATCGGGCGAAACGGATCGTGATTGGAACGATGGGAAGCGAACTGGCGAAACGGAACGGCCTGTGTTCTGGCTTTGTCATCATGCCCGATCACGTTCACACATTGATGTGGTTTCCAGAGGTCGAACAACTCAGTTCATTCATGGACGTTTGGAAAACCCAGACATCCCGATCACTCAAGAATCTGTACCGGAGCGAATTCCAAAACTATTGGCAGCATGTTCCGGAGACTGATCCAATTTGGCAAGCCCGATATTACGGCTTCAATCTCTGGAGCCGTCGCAAGTTGGAAGAGAAATTGGCGTACAGGCACCAGAATCCGGTCCGTGCCGGATTGGTGGAGCGATGTGTCGACTGGCCGTGGAGTTCGGCTCGCTGGTACGAGGAGAGAAAATCGGTGGGAACGTCAATCAAATGGCCACCCTGCGGAGACTCGCACAATGAAATCCATCTTAGAACTCCAGGCACAAGTCCTCGAAGAGATCGCAATAGAGCTGGGAAAATCAGCTCTTCAGAATTACGAAGACTGGGTAGAAGTGTTTTATGAGACTTGCCTTGATGAACAAGGAGTCGGAGCAGATCGGACGATTGTTCGGAATGGCAACGAGCGGCAGGACATTTTTCCGGCTCATGCAGTCAGTGAATGTAGCACAAAACTCAGCCAACTTCGGCCCAGGCTGCCTGGGGAAATGTGGTCCAGGTTGACGATCCGTGTCAAACGGAGCGGTGAAGTCGATGTCGAATATGGCTACGAGGAAGATCCGTTCGAGAAGTTCTACGAAGACTGGGAGCATCACCGGCCGTTTTGACTTCGAAGGTCTACGGCGAACTCGGGGCGGGCGAATGACGAGGGCGCTCCGACGGAAGCCCCCGAATTTCCCCGCGCGACCAGGGGCTTCCGCTTCGCGCAGGGCTCCTGCCACCGGACCGCTCAAAACGTCGTGACTGTGGCGAAAATGGGCATCGATTGAGATTCTTTCCCGGATCGCGTGGTCTGTAACGGTTCTTCCGTTCAGACAAAACCCGCAAATTGCGCAATGTTGTGTCTCTATTGCATCCGTGAGGTAGGTTTGACCGATGGCCAACAGTGGCCCCCGGTCTGTCTGTTCCTTGATGCAAAGACTCGACGAATTCCATGTCAGCTTCCCGGATTACCGAATGGATCGACGATCTCAGACACTCGCTCTTCGAGTGGTCCCGATCCTGGTCGTCTCCTGATGCCGTTCCTCCCCGTGAACTTCACCTCACCGAGTTGGAGGAACGGATTCTCCTGAGCGCCGCTCCTGCCCCGGCTCCCGTGGAACCAGTGGTCGAACAGGAATTGGTCCTCGTTGATGACCAGTGCGCGGGAGAATCCGGCGAGGAAGATCCGTCACCCCAGCACGAGGCCACGGAGGCAACGGGCCAAGAACCGGTCGCACAAGTCCGCGAACTGGTGCTCGTTGACGGTTCCATCGCTGATAAGGAGTTCCTCCTCGCTGATCTTCAAGAGCGGATCACCAACGGCGATCCCATCGATGTTTATGAGATCGATCCCGAGCAGAATGGACTCGAACAGATCACTCAGATCCTTGCCCAACATGAAGGCTTGGACGCACTGCACATCCTCTCTCACGGAACGAATCGAGCCGTCAAACTGGGGAACCTGTGGGTCGATCAGACGGCCTTTGACAGTCACCGGGTGCTGGTGGAATCCTGGAGCCACGCCTTCACCGCCAATGCCGATATCCTGATCTATGGCTGCCAACTCGGCAGCACAGACGTCGGCCAGGATCTCCTGCGGTCGTTCCAAGACGCCACCGGCGCCGACATCGCGGGGAGCGACGATGACACTGGCGCCGCGGAGATGGGGGGCGACTGGGAACTCGAAGTCCGGTTCGGCACGATCGAAAGCGGCGTCGTTCTTTCCAAAGACGCCCAGACCGGTTGGGCCGGGCTGATGGATACGTTTGCCGTGACCAATACGAATGACAGCGGCGTTGGGTCGCTTCGGCAGGCGATCCTCGATGCCAACGCGCTCACCGGGCTCGACCTCATCACGTTCAACATTCCAGGAAACGGGACGCATACGATCGAGCTGCTCTCCGCTCTCCCGACCATTTCAGACAGAGTTATCATCGATGGGACATCCGAAAGTGACTTTTCGGGGACCCCGTTAATTCAATTGGATGGATCGAAGGCAACGGGAACAGTCCACGGACTCGTTTTGGGCACCGGGTCAAGTGGCAGCACCATTTCAGGCCTCGGAGTTCACTCCTTCTCAGGAAGTGGCATCTCCATCGTGAGTGACAATAACACTCTCGTCGGCAATTTCATCGGAACCGATGGAACCAACGATTTCGGCAACGCTCGGGCGGGGATCTATCTCGATTCGACGGCATCAGATAACACTATCGGCGGATCCCACGCCGAGTCTCGCAACGTCATCGCTTTTAGTGGCTGGGACGGAATTCGATTGAATGGAACCGGGACCGGCAACACGTTCCTCGGCAATCAGATCTATGGGAACGCAGAACAAGGGATCGACATTGGTCCCCAAGGCGTCAATCTCAATGATCTGGGAGATAGCGACATCGGCGGGAACAACGTCCTCAATTTCCCCGTCCTCACCGGGGCCTTCACCAATGCCGTCAACACGATCGCCGTCAGCGGGACGTTGAACAGTACAGCAAACACCTCCTTCCGAATCGAGTTTTTTTCCAACTCAACAGGGGACGAAGGGCAGACGTACCTCGGCTCCCGCAACGTGATCACCGATAGAATCGGAAATGCAGCCTTTGTCGACTCCTTCTCTGCCAATGTCGCTGCCGGTGCCAATATCACCGCCACTGCCACCAATCTAGCGACCGGAGACACATCCGAATTGAGTGCCACGCGGGCGACAGTCTTGGCAATTGTGGTTGATACCGTCGCCGACGTGGTCGATGGAGGAGACGGGCGAACCTCATTGCGCGAAGCCATCATCGCAGCGAATGCCAACGCGGATCTCTCCGCGATCCTCCTAGGCTCCGGGAGCCACTCACTCAGCATCGTCGGCACCGGCGAAGAACTGGCTGCAACCGGAGACCTGGATATCCGCGAGAACCTCATTCTGGTGGGCACGGGAGCGAACTCCACGACGATTGATGGCAACTCTCTGGATCGCGTCTTTCACGTTCTCAATGGAGCGACGGCACAAATCTCGGGTGTCACGATTACCGGGGGAAACGTCATCGGAAGTGAAGGCGCTGGGATTCGCACCGCTGGGTCGACAGGGTTGGTGCTGACGGACAGCATTATTGAAGGCAACACGGCGACGGCCGATGGCGGGGGCATTTTCATCCAAGGGACAGCCAATCTGGATTCGGTCTGGATCAGGGACAACGAGGCACAGCTTGGAGGCGGTTTCGCCAACTTGGGAACGGCTGTCATCACGAACTC
Organism: Planctomycetaceae bacterium; assembly: GCA_020426125.1. GTDB lineage: Bacteria > Planctomycetota > Planctomycetia > Planctomycetales > Planctomycetaceae > HKST-UBA70. Next base: position 7,322 of record JAGQQQ010000295.1, on the reverse strand, counting down.
CACGTTAAGCGGGAACCGAGCCGAATTCGGAGGTGGCATTCGGAATACAGGAACGGAAATCACGCTGACCAACGTCACCATGAGTGGAAACAACGCAACGACGGGGGCTGGTCAGGGCGCGGGAATTCAGACGACGGCAGATTCCTATCTGAGGAACGTGACGATCACCGCGAATCAAGCCAACCAGTCCGGCGGAATCCACGAAGGAAATGCCGCGACGAAGACATATTTGCGAGAGTCAATCGTTTCCGGGAACACGGCTCCGACAACCGCCGATATCGGCGGGACGATCGAAGACCAGGGTTTCAATCTGATTGGTGGCGTGCCAAATCTCGGCAAGTTGCAGGACAATGGGGGATTCGCACACACGCATGCATTGCTGCCCAATAGTGCGGCCATCAACAACGGAGACGTTTCTTCGCCTGTTGCGATCGATCAAACCGGGACTCTGCGCCAGTCGGGACGAGTTGATATCGGCGCCGTGGAATTCTCGGTCGACGGCTTGGTAGGGCATTACAAACTCGACGAAGGGAATGGCTCCGTCGCGATCGATTCGTCGGACTACGGAGCCAATGGCACTCACTTCGGAAGCCTTGCTTATACCGCAGGCACCAGCGGATCAGCCGTCAATTACAACGGCGACTTCGACCGCACCGAAGTCGCCGACCCGGCCGATGGCCACCTCGACTTCGGAAATGGAGATTTTAGCGTCAGCTTCTGGTTCAATAGCACGCAGACCACTCCCACAGGTGCCCGGCTGGTCGGAAAGACCGCTGGGGCTGCTGGCTTCATTTTCTACCAACAGAACGGCACTCTTCGCTTTGAAGTCAACGATGGCACCAACTCCGAACAGTTGACCGTGGATGGCCTGTTCGATGGTAATTGGCACCAGATCACTGGAGTTCGTCGGGGATCCGACTTCATCCTGTACGTCGATGGTCTTGCCGTTGCGGCCGATACGGTCTCCTTAGGAAGTATTAGCAACTCAGAATCTCTGAAGTTCGGCGCCAGCAGCGGATCCACGAGCGACTTCGATGGGCTGCTTGACGATGTTCGGCTCTACAATCGCAGCCTGACGAGTTCGGATATCCAAGAGTTATCGACACCCCAAACGGGCTCCGCGCCAACTGATCTTTCCAGTGGCATCGAGCTGAATGTTGATGGAGGAAATGATGCCTATCTGATCGCCAATGACGGCGGCGCGGTTCTCGGAAACCGAACGTCCGTGACCGCCGAAGTCGTGTTTGCGTCGACGGACAACACCGGATTCCCGCCCCTTTTCTCCTACGCGGCCGTTGACGCGGGTGGAAACGACTTCAAAGCTCAGATTTTCCACGAGGGAAGCTGGACCGGCGAATTTGGACTCTTCATCAACGGCGACGTCGCGCGTTCCACGGCGCTGGACTATCGGACTCTTTTCGATGGCCAGCCACATCACATCGCGACCAGTTGGGACAACACCAATGGGGATTGGGCGATCTATGTCGACGGCCAACTGGTCGACAGCGGCAGCGGACTGGCGGTCGGGACGACGTTTGCCGCCGGTGGAACGCTTCTGTTCGGTCAGGATCAGGATTCGGTGGGGGGAGGATTCCAGGCGATTGAGACCTTCTCAGGCACATTGTACGACGTCCGCATTTGGGACTCAGTCCGAAGTGCCGAAGAAATCATCCTCAACTATCAACACAAGATTGATGCCGACAGCATTCCCGCGGGGCTGATTGCAAACTGGCAAATGGAGTTCAACGGCTCGAATGAAGTCGTAGATCTTGTCACGGAAGGAACATCCAACAACCGCCTGACGGTCAGCCATGCCAGCGGAAGTGAATTTACATCCAACACGCCTGTCAACGACCTGCACATCGCCGAGAACGCAACGGCAGGAACCCGGGTTGGGTCTGTGATTCCCAGTCATCCGGACTTCAGCAACGACATTGCGACGGATGGCCAGTTTCGCGAATCCGGAGTCACCAGCAGTTGGCAACAGTACGACGCACCCGCGACCTTCGGCGACTGGTCGGTCGATGCTGGCACAGTCTCCGTGGGGACCATCAGTTCGTACCAACTCCCTCCAGGGGGTGGGAACACGGTCAATCTGAATCTCCATTCCGCCTACGATCCGGGAACGATCTCGACAACTCTGAACACAAAAGTTGGCCAACAGTACCAAGTGGTCTTTGCACTCTCCGGCGACTGGAGCAGTGACACGAACGCCAAAGATGTCCGCGTTTCTGCCGGGGGAGTCACGCAGGACTTCTCGATCGAAATGAACTCCAACTGGTCCTACAGCCGGATGTACTGGGAACATCGAAGTTTCACCTTCACTGCCACGTCGTCGTCCACCACTCTCAGCTTCGCTTCGCTCGATGGAAACATCACCGGCGGAGCCGTGATCGGGGATGTCCGAGTCCTTGAGATTCCGCCCGCCATCCAATCGGTTCTCAACAACGACTCCACGCTGAAATACGAGGCAGCGACGGGGAAGTTTTACCGTGTCGTGAGTGATCCATTGACTTGGGACGACGCATTGAGCGCCGCGACGTCGCAAATGTTAAACAGCCAAAGCGGTCAACTCGTCACGATCCGGTCTGCCTACGAGAACGATGTAATCCATTCCCTCGCGGCCTCCATCGGAACGGATATCTGGATCGGGGCGTCTGACTCCGTCTCGGAAGGAAGTTGGTATTGGTATGAGGGAACCAGCACCGGCACGCTCTTCTGGCAGGGAACAGCCACTGGTTCGGCGCAAAATGGGGCCTACACCAACTGGGAGGCTGGGCTTCCCGCCAACAACGCTTCGAATCGAGACTTCGGTTATCTGAATTACCTCACTGGCGAATGGGGCAATGAAGTCGACTACAGCTTTCCAAACGCTGTCACTAAACCGGCCTATGTTGTCGAATGGGACGCCAGTGACGTTCTGAGCAGCTACACGTTCGCGATCAACGATCCGTCGAACAACTTCGAGATCAACAGCAACACCGGCGAAATCACCGTCGCCGCGACGAACACGCTCGACTACGAAACCGCCACGTTCCACGATGTGGATGTCACCGTCACCGACGCGGCGGGGAATTCGTACACCGAAACCATGCGAATTCAAATCGACGATGTCCTTGACACGCAACTCAGCCAATCGCTGCCTGGGGCGCAGTCGACCAACGAAGACACTCCGCTGACATTTTCTCTTGCCAATGGCAATGCGATCACCGTAGACGACGGCACCGCCGCGACCGACACGCGGCTGCAAGTCCGGCTCTCTGTAGATGGCTTCAACGGCATCCTCACGCTCTCCCAGACCACCGGGTTGAGCTTTCCCGGCGGCAGCAATGGTTCCTCCAGCATGGTCCTCTGGGGCAGCGAAGCTGACATCAACGCCGCTCTGGAGGGAATGGTCTTCACCCCCAACGCCAACTACAACGGCCCGGCAAACATCACTGTTGAGACGAAACTGGAAGCCGACTTGCAGGGGCTGTACGAGTTCGAGAACGCCGGGAATGTCGGCGAAGACACAAGTGTTGGGGTTCTCCAAAACGGCACCGCGAACGGCATCGACACACCGCCAAGGGCGTCTGTGATCGTAGATGGAAACCGTGGAAATGTCTTGAATCTGGACGGTGTCGATGACTCCGTCGAGATGACCGCCACCTACGGCTCTCCTACGAGTGTCACTCTGGCGGCCTGGATTGATGCCGACGCCATCGACACCAAAGGCGGGATGATCATCCAATTGCAGGAAGCGATCGAATTGCGGTTGAATGCCTTCGGCGAACTTCAACTCGCCTATGAAGATGGAACCGGGTTCAGTTATTTGGCGGATACTGGGAACTCCCTGGTCGGCACCGGATGGCGGCATGTCGCAGTGACCTTTGACGACGCCGCCAATGAGCAGCGACTGTATCTTGATGGCGTGTTGGTTGCGCAGGCCAACGATACAGGGGCGATTTCATACATCTACGGGACCGACACTCGCATCGGCGCTCACATTAACCCCTTGGAAACTTTTTACTTCACCGGCAGAATCGACGATGCCCGGATCTATACTCGCGCTCTTAGCGCCGAAGAAATTTCTGCGATCGCTGCCGATGCGCACACCGCAACGGGAACGATCCCCGTTACCGTTGCTGCGGTGGATGATCCGCCTCAGGCCGATCTCAACGGAGGTCTCCCAGGGATTGATCACTCCGTCTCATTCACCGAGGGGGACTCTCCCGTCTCGCTAGCGCCCAACGCAACCGTCTCCGACCTGGGTGAGAACGATCTCTCGAGTCTGTCGTTGTTGCTGAACGGAATGATCACCGACAGTCCAGCCGAACAAATCTCATTTGGAACTGTGACGTTGACCTACGGCACCGCCGGTTCTGGCACCGTCACCTTCGGAACAACAACCTTCCAATGGGACTACGACGGAGACCAAGCGCTCGACTTCGTTCGAAACGGCGGAGGCACGATCGCCGCAGCCGATCTGCAATTGCTGATCGCATCGATTCAATACGAACACACGGGCGAAGATCCCACTGTGATCACCCGGTCGGTCGATTTTGTGGTCCGGGATGCGGGCGGGAATTCGTCGACCGTTGCGACAACGACGATTACCGTCACCCCAGTCAATGACCAGGCGATCGCCGATCTCAACGGTACGAACGATTCCGGGTTCGGTTTCGCCGTCACCTTCACGGAAGGACTCGGCGCTGTCAATGTCACCGACATCGACGCTACAATCGTCGACGTCGACAACGCGACGTTTCAATCCATCGGAATCAACCTGTTCGGCTTCCTCGATGGGACAAACGAACGGATCACCATCGCGGGGTACACCTTCTCGTACAGCGTTTCCGAAATTGTCGTCCGGACGGTGGGATCAACCGACTTCGCCCTCGACTTCGATGGCACCGGGTTTACCATCTCGCGCAATGGAGGGGGAACAATCCCCTTGGCAGACCTCCAGGCGTTGATTCAAGGAGTGACATACAATCATGTGTCCTCAGCGCCGACGAACGGCATCCGCACCATCGACTTTATCCCAGAGGATGGAGATGGCCTGAATGGAGTCACGTCAACGTCGACGGTCACCATTGACACCGTCAACGATGCCCCGACGCTCGCGAGTACCACGCTGGCGGCCATCGACGAAGATGACGCCGATCCCCCGGGGGACACGATCGCCAATCTATTCGCCGGGAAGTTCACGGATCCGGACCCGGGCAGCAGCTTCGCCGGGGTGGCGATCGTCGCCAATCCGTCGTCGATCAACTCCGGGACCTGGCAGTATTCAACGGATGCCGGGACAACCTGGTTTGATGTCGGTTCCGTGTCGACAACGACCGCTCTGATGATCGACACCGCCACGATGGTGCGTTTTCTGCCGACCGCCAACTTCAATGGGGGAGTCGCTCAACTGAATGTCAGGGCGATCGACAACACCTATACGGGATCGTTCACAAACGGGGCCTCGCGAATTTCCGCCAATGTTTTGTCGAACGGAGGTTCGACCCCATATAGCGGTACGACTGCTTCGATTGGACACCTTGTCAACTCGGTCCCCGATGCGCCGATCGCCAGCGATAACACAGTCACCCTCGCCAATGCCGGGGACACCGCGACAACCGTCGATGAATTTGATTTCCTCAAGACCTGGCTGACCGGAACTGTCATTGGTCCTCGTTCTGTCGCCTCAGGAGATATTGATGGAGATGGTGTCCTCGATGTCGTGGTAGGGGGACACGGGCGTCTCGACTGGCACAAGAACGATGGAGCCGGCAACTTCACAGCGATTGCCCTGCCTGCCTTCACTGGGATTGCCGAGTTTGTCACAGTCGCTGACCTCAATCAGGACGGACATCAGGATATTCTGATCACAAGTTGGAATGGTGGGGAGATTATCTGGTACGAGAACGACGGGGCGCAAAACTTCACTCAGCAATCACTCGCCATGTTAAATCAGGTGAATCACTTTGAAGTTGTCGATCTCGATGAAGACGGGGATCTTGATATCGTCGCTGCTGATATGGGAAGTGGAGATGTTGTCTGGCTGGAAAATGATGGGTTCGAGAGCTTTTCAGCGACCGTTGTTCAAGCGTCAGCCGGTAATGTCCGATCTGTCGTGGTTCGTGATCTCGATGCCGATGGAGACCTCGACATCGTCTACAATTCCTCGACTGAACTTCGTTGGCTGGAGAATGATGGGGCCGAGTCATTTGCATCAAGTTTCATTGGGACGCATGGGAATATCCTTGGCCTAGCAGTCGAGGATTTCAACGGGGACGGGGAACTGGATATCGTGGCCGTCACCAACGCTGCGGGGGGCGGCATCCTTCGCTGGTATGAAAACGATGGTACGGAGTCGTTCACGGCTCACGACATCACTACGCTATACGCGGCCCGATACCTGATCACAGGCGACTTCGACTCCGATGGTGACATGGACTTTGTGGTCGCAGAATTCACCACGAATCAGGTCAAAGCGTACGACAACGATGGTTCTGGCAACTTTGCTGAACTCATCGTGGCTGACAACCTGGGCACGTCCAACTGGGTGGCTGCCGGCGATTTCAATGGCGATGGCCTGACTGACTTCGCCAGCAATGCAGGTTCCTCCGGACCGGTGATTCTTGAGCAACGCAACAACACAGTGCTGGTCGGCGACATCGACCACGACGGAGACACGCTGCAGAATGTGAAACTTGTCAGCGGGCCAAGCTTTGCCAGTTCGTTCACGCTCAACACCGATGGAACCTTCAGCTACACACATGATGGCTCCAGTAATCTGACCGACAGCTTTACCTACACCGTTGACGACGGAACCGGACGGACGAGCAATATCGCGACTGTGACGATCACCGTCCACAATACCACCCCTATGATTACCTCAAATGGGAGCGGTGACTCAGCCAATGTCGGTGTTGTTGAGAACACAGGGTTCGTCACGCAAGTCACATCGACCGACCCGGATGGAGGAACCCCAATCTACACGATCTCGGGCGGCATCGATTCCGGCCTTTTTCAAATCAACGGAAGTTCTGGAGTCCTATCATTTCTGGCACCTCCGGATTTCGAATCTCCCGAAGACTCGAATGGCGATAATATCTATATCGTGGCCGTCCAAGTAAGTGATGGGAAAGGGGGGACGGACACACAGACAATTTACATCACGGTCACCGACGCCAACGACAACGCTCCGGTGATCGACCCCGCTCAGGCGTTCTCGGTCAACGAGTCCGCGACCAACGGGACGAGTCTGGGGACCGTCACCGCGACGGATGTCGACACCGTGGGCAGCCTTCAGAACTGGCAGATCACCGCCGGCAACACCGATGGCATCT
>JAGQQQ010000294.1 GCA_020426125.1 Planctomycetaceae bacterium | reverse complement strand
AATCGATCGACAAACCAGTAAACCAGTGAAGTTCCCAAGACCAATGCGATCAACATGACACTCAAAACAGCGGAAAAGCTGTACGTAGTGTTCTTCAGGCGGTCGAAGGAAAAGATCAGACATCGAGTCCAATGGTACTGGCAAGCGAGTCCGACAAAACCCGTTAGAAACACCGCGAACAAGATTGTCCTCGGGATCGGAGATCGTTGCCCCGTGCAATCGGTCGTCTTGGGAGCGGCAGCATCTCTCGATGTGTCGCCAAGGCGTACACGACTTGTCAGTGCCCAGACCAGTACCACGAAGCCGGCAAAGAGATTGAGGCCGATGGCGATTTCGGTCGTCTTTGGGATTCCCCATTCAGGGATCAGGTAAAAGCCCGTCGCCCATGCCCCACAGGCGGCTCCGAGCGTGTTCATTCCATAAAGCCAAGTGAATCGTCGTCCGAGATGTCCGGTCTTTCGAACAACTGCTTTTGCAAGCACGGGAAGCGTCGCCCCCATCAGTGCGGTCGGAACGACGAGAAGGAAGAAGATCCCGATCAATAAGACTGGGTCATGGCCTCCAGAGAAATCCTGTCCTGCCCAAGTCCCCCAGGCTGATTCAACCCACCGGATCCCGTCCCCCATGATCGCGGCAATCAGGGCGATCGAGCCTTCCAGCAGAGCGTAAATCAATGCGGGGGAACGCGACCGATCGATCGCGCGTCCCATCAGTTGACTTCCAATCCCGAGGCCCGCCATGAATCCAGCCGTCGTAATGGCAACGGCTGGTCCCGTCGTGCCGAACGTGTTGGCCAGCATACGGAACCAGATCAGCTCGTAGATGAGTCCGGCAACTCCGGATATCAGAAACACACCGCCGATCAACCCCATTCCAAACGGCCCCAAGCCACCGTTCGAGAATGGCTGATCAGTGGATGATGACATGTGCGAGGCTCCCCCACGGTCTCATTTTGCCGCTGGTCCGATGGGAGAGACGGCATCTTGGTCGGCCTTTTGATCCCCTCCCGACCAAAGAAAAACGGTCGTATAAGAAACGATCGCTATGATTGCGATCTCGCTTCCATGCGTCAAACCGCCGATTCCAAACTTTTCGCCCAGCGAGTTGGCTTGTCCAGCGAGAAACGGAGGGAATTCTTCCCTGAGACTGACTTCCGAGTCGGCGACTTCCAACTCAAAGAGTGCAAACTGGGCCGCGATTGGCAAGGTGTTTCCCGTTCTCCATTGTTCATTCTGCTAGAGTTGACCCCCCTCGACGTCGATGTTATAACAAAACGTCAATGTGAATTTTTGGGGAAAGTTGATGTCGTCCCGTATTTGATTATGGGATTTGGTTCATTTTTCAAAGACGTGTTCATTCCAATCCGACGTTCAATTCCTCAGAAACTCTCACCCATCTTTTCATTTTTCCTGAATTTTTGTTGAACGAAGTGGAAGAGAACTTCGTTCTGCCCGTTTTTCGATTGCGGAGGAGAGGATATGCCAAAACGTTTCAGCCGCTCGAACAGGAAACTCCCGTTGGGATTTACCCTGATTGAGCTCCTTGTTGTGATTGCGATTATCGCAATCTTAATTGCCCTCCTGTTGCCCGCTGTGCAACAGGCACGCGAGGCCGCTCGGCGGACCCAGTGCAAAAACAATCTCAAGCAATTGGGATTGGCATTGCACAACTACCATGACGTCTACGGGAAATTTGTGTTCGGAAAAGGGGGGACTGGCTGGGTCTCCGCCGATTCCGGAAACTGGGGTCGGTTAGGGGGATTGGTTCCGTTGCTCCCCTATCTGGATCAGGCTCCGTTGTATAACCAGATTCAGGGTGGAGGAACCTCGACGAGTTTCAATGGATCAACGAACTACCCTCCAGGCGGACCAGAACCCTGGAAGACGAATTACCGACCCTGGCGGACTCAGACTCCGGCTCTGATCTGTCCCTCTGACTCCCAACCCACCCAGGGGGGAGGGGCCGGACGCAGCGCCATTGCGAAAACCAACTACGGGTTCTCAAACGGGGACAGCATTCAAGGCTCTCAGAATGCCCAGGAGAACCGAGGGGTGTTCGCCCACAGCCGATGCTACGGCGTTTCGGACATCACGGACGGATCGAGTAACACGATCCTCATGGGAGAACTTGTCCGGTCGATTGGGACTGAGAATGTCCTCGGGGGAACGGCGATCGTGACTGGCACCGATACCAATCCGTCATTGTGCCTCGGAGCAATCGACCCGAACGACAATCTCGTCTTTGCTTCGGGAACGACCACTCGCGGTTGGGCGGGTGACCGCTGGTGCGACAGCAATGTGTCGATGACTGGCATTAACACGGTCCTCCCCCCAAACAGCCCACGATGCTCGAATGACACCTGGGATGGTCGCTGGGGGATTTATTCCTCGCAGAGCCGCCACGTTGGTGGTGTCCAAGTGGTCATGGGGGACGGAGCAGTGAAGTTCATCTCTGAGAACATTGATTCCGGCGACAAGACCGCCTCGGATCCCGGAACCGCCAGTGGACGAAAGTCCCCCTATGGCGTCTGGGGTGCTCTCGGGACTCGCGCTAGTAACGAAACTGTTGGGGAATTCTAAGCGATTCTCCCCCAATTCTGTTTTCATTCGACCGCACATGAGTTCTCGTCTCATGTGCGGTTTTTCTTGCGACATCATGGCCAGTCGACTGATACTCGTTTCGACGGTTTTGGCGGCGATTGCTGGCGGGGTCTGGTGGACCACCTCTGGCCGGAATCGTCCGGCACTGAAAGAGGAAGCGTCCCGTCTTCTCAGCCAAGGGGAGTATCAACGCGCCTCCCAACTTGCTGATGAGATCCTCGCCACAAATCCCGATTCCCCCGTCGGCTGGCAAATAAAGGCCACCGCGGCCCGTTCTCTCGGGCGCTGGCCCGAAGCAATTGAAGCGTTTCAAAACTTTGCGGATCACGCAAAAGACTCGCAGGGCCAGGCCGAAGGCTGGTCTTCCGCTGGAAACCTTTGTCTGGAACTTGCGGATCTCCGACATGCGGAAGCCTTCTTTCGAAACGCCCTCAAGAAGGAACCAAGTCATGTGGAAGCTTTACGTCAGCTTTCCACTTTGCTTCTCTCGGAAGGCCGTCACTATGAGGCAAAACCCCATCTGTTTCGGCTCTTGCAATTGGGAAACTTCCACGTTGATGAACTGATCCTGTTTGGGACGAGTGAAGAGTTTCTTGAGGACCGTAACCTGTTGGAAAGGCAGTTGGAGAACGATCCTGACAACGCTTTGGCACACTTGGGCCTGGGAGCCCTCGAAGCCTTAAAGGGAAATCTGAACACGGGACGAGAACACCTGGAACGTGCGATCAGCGCAAACCCCAAGATTCCTCAGGCTTGGGCAACACTCGGCACCATTCTCCTGGAGTCCGGCGACCTGGACGCTCTGACGACCTGGAAACAACGACTCCCTCCCGAGACACTCGCATTTCCCGAGTGTCAGTTCGTACTCGGCGTCTTTGAGGAGACATCGGGAGACTCCGCGAAAGCTGCGGGGCGATATGCGGAAGTGATTCGTGCCGTTCCTGACCACCGCGCGGCCAACTCTCGACTCGGCAGCCTGCTTGTGCGGTCCGGCCATCCTGAGTTGGCCGAGCCTTTTCTTGAACGGTCCAAGCAGCTCGATGAACTCGAGCGGCTCCTCCATAGAATTCTGCTTCAGAATTACGAATTGGAGTTAATGCAACGGACCGTCCGTCTGATGTCGCGACTGGGGCGAATCACAGAGGAATGGGCTTGGTGGCTCGTTCTGAGCCATTATCACCCAAACGTTGCCCAAAACGCCCTGAAACAGGCAGCGGCATTGCGGCCAAGGGCGACGACCGCATCGGAATTCAGCGTTCGATCCGGAAACCTTCCTGTCAACCTGGACCTGACTCAGCTTCCGTCCCCGCCAGAACCGTCCGTCGGGGCGGAACACCAGACAAGGGCGACGGCGAAAATCTCTTTCACTGACATCAGCAAGGAAGTGGGACTCTTGGAGCCGTATTACGGGGGATTCAACGACATTGATGAAGGCCTGTGGATTCACCAAGGCTTTGGTGGGGGGGTGGGCGTTTGCGATTACGACCAGGATGGTCGGCCGGACTTGTACTTCACTCACGGAGGACGGTGGCCGCAAGATCCCGATCCGCGGACGGGCAACCTGCTGTACCGTTCGCTGGGAAGTCACGTTCAGAATGTGTCGTCTCTCAGCGGAACCTCGGATCCCGGCCTCGGGCAGGGCATCGCGATGGGTGACTTCGACTCAGACGGCTTTCCGGACATTTATATTGCCAACATCGGAGTCAACACCCTGTATCGGAACAATGGAGATGGAACGTTCACCCCCTGTACCGATTCGGAATTGCGGAAACATTCCCGATGGACAACGAGCTGTCTGATGGCCGACTTGAACGGCGATGGATTCGATGATCTCTACGATGTGAATTACCTTCGCGGCACGTCGCCATTCACGCGCCGATGCCTGAGCGGAACAGAGAGATTGTTTCGTAGTTGCCATCCCGATCTGTTCGTCGGAGACAGCGATCAGTTGTTCCTCTCGTCTGGCGACTCAGATTGGAAGGACGTGACCTCGGACTCCGGCGTCGTTGGCAGCACTGGGAAGGGGTTGGGGATCGTGGCGGCGGATTTTGACCAATCCGGCACCCTCGATTTGTTCGTCGCGAATGATTCGACTCCCAATGCCTTGCTCCTGAATCAACGATCCGATGACTCTCGCGGAATCCCTCAGTTTACGGACCAGTCACTGATCCAAGGTGTTTCTCACAATCTACGCGGAAAGGCCGAGGCGTGCATGGGAGTCGCCGCCGGGGATGCCACCGGCGATGGACTCCTCGATCTGTTCGTGACAAACTTCTATCTGGAGACAAACACCTTCTACGCTTTGCAAAAAGGGAGTGGATTCGTTGACGTGACCGATTCACGCGGTCTGGGGGAAACTTCCCAGACAAAAATGGGATTCGGCACTCAGTTCGTCGACCTGGACTTCGATGGCGATCTTGATCTTTTCATTGCGAATGGCCATGTCGACAATTATCAGCATCTGGACATTCCCTGGAAAATGACTCCAGATCTGTACGAAAACGACGGGACAGGCCATTTCACTCCCATCGGCTCGGAGGAAGTCGGGGAGTACATGAATCAGAAGTCCCTGGGCCGCGCTGTCGCTCGCTTGGATTGGAATCAGGACGGGTTCGAGGACCTCATTGTGACACACCTGGACCGTCCGCCCGCCTTGTTGGTCAACCAGATCCAGACTTCCGGGAATTTTCTCTCCTTCCGCCTAGTGGGGACCACATCCAGCCGAACAGGATCGGGGGCAATTCTTGAGGTGCACCACGATGACCGAGTTCGTGTTGTCCACCAGACAGCTGGCGACGGGTACTTTTGCTCCAGTGAAAAGAAACTCACCGTCGGTCTGGGAAGTCAAACATCGGAAACGAAAGTCGTTGTTCGATGGCCGTCTGGGACAACACAGGAATTTGCCGACCTTGTCCCTGGGAGAACATGGATCCTTCTGGAGAACTCCTCGCGAGCGTTTCCTATTCGGTAGAGGCTCATCGGGTTTAAGGAATGACCGATGAACAAGTGTCTGGTTTTCGTCGTGAATGGGAGGCAACCAGATAGGAGCGAAAGATTTACCGAGGTGACGGAATTCCGATCCCCTGTTGCGAGTCATGCAGATTCGATTTCCAAAATTCCCGGCACGACTTGGCCCGGTTGACCGTCGAGCAGGGATTCTTTTCGCCCGCCGCGTTGGAAGATGAGTTGTTCGGGGTCCAACCCAAACAAATGAAGAAGCGTGGCGTGGTAGTCGTAATGGT